>JBFHGV010000359.1:0-4512 GCA_041582955.1 Arenibacter sp. | reverse complement strand
GCTTTGTTCCCTTTGGCCTTAAAGGCAGAGCGTACCCATTGTACAAACCATTTTTCGAACACCAAATCCTCAGAATCATTGTTCATAAAATCGAGTGCCTTATTATAGTTTCCATTGGCTTCATGTGAAATCCTAGTGGCTTCCTCCCGGGAAAGCCCCTTTTCTACCAATGCAGCGGATATGGCCTCCTCGGCCAAGGGCGGGAAATGCAAAATCTGACATCTAGATCTTATGGTTTGTATAATCTGTTCTTCATCCTCTGCAATTAAGATAAGAACTGTTTTATCAGGTGGCTCCTCTATCAACTTCAGCAATTTGTTGGCCGTAGCGGTATTCATTTTTTCGGCCATCCAAATGATCAAGGCCTTATACCCACCTTCGTAAGATTTTAAAGATAGCTTTTTTACCACATCATGTGCCTCATCTACCCCAATCTGCCCCTGTTTGTTATCTATTCCAATTAATTTGTACCAATCAAATAGGTTTCCATAAGGTTGCTCCTTTATAAACTGACGCCAATCTTCCAAATAGTGATCGCTTACAGCGTGACTCTTCACCTTGCTGGAGTTGGACACCGGAAAGGCAAAATGCAGATCAGGGTGTGCCAGGGAATTAAATTTTATATTACAGGCGCTATTGCCGGTATCATTCTCTCCTCCACTGTTCCCACATAGCAGGTACTGCACGTAGCACAGGGCCATGGGCAAGGTACCGCAGCCTTCCGGACCAACAAAAAGTTGGGCATGGGGAATACGCCCAGCATCGGCACTGGAAACCAAATGGCGCTTAATATGGGAAAGCCCTAAAACATCCTTGAATAACATGGTCCAAATATAATGGTTTTTATCCTAACAACGCCAGCTTCCCCTACTAGGGAGCCTACGGTTTTGCCCTGTTCGTTAGCAAGAAAACTACGATCAAAAACTACCCTCAATTACAGTTACTTATACGTAAAACCATTAATTTAAGAAGGCCAGGCCACAAATATTTGGAACAGTCCCTTTTTACACTACCCATAAATCTTTACATTTGTCATTCTCTAAAAACCAAAGGGCAAATGAAAACCATCAAGGATTTTAATTTTAAAGGTAAAAAGGCATTAATAAGGGTAGATTTCAACGTTCCCTTGGATGCAGATTTAAAGGTAACCGACGACAATAGGATAAAAGCTGCCAAGCCAACCATCATAAAAATTTTGGAAGATGGTGGTAGCGCCGTACTTATGAGCCATTTGGGAAGACCCAAAGGAGCTGTTAATCCAGACTTGTCCTTAAAGCATATATGCAACAAGGTTTCCGAAGTACTTGGTGTTACGGTTAAATTCTCTACAGAGTGTGTAGGTCCTGAAGCCGAAAAAGCGGTATCTAACCTTAAAAGTGGGGAGGTCTTATTACTGGAGAACCTTAGATTTCATTCGGAGGAGGAAAAAGGCGATGTTAGCTTTGCCGAAAAACTTTCCAAAATGGGGGATATCTATGTAAACGATGCTTTTGGCACAGCCCATAGGGCCCATGCCTCCACCACTATAGTTGCCCAGTTTTTCCCAGAAAAGAAATGTTTTGGCTTTCTATTGGCCAAAGAGATTGAAGCTATAGAGAAAGTAATGCGAACTGGTGAAAAACCGGTAACCGCAATTTTGGGAGGGGCAAAAGTATCTTCCAAGATTACCATCATAGAAAATATTTTGGACAAGGTAGACCACCTTATTATAGGAGGGGGAATGACCTATACCTTTGTAAAGGCGCAAGGGGGAACGGTAGGAGACTCTATCTGTGAGGATGATAAAATGGATTTAGCCCTGGAGATTCTTAAAAAAGCCAAGGAAAAAGGAGTGGAAGTCCATATCCCTGTAGATGTTTTGGCTGCCGACGATTTTAACAACGATGCCAACACCAAAGTGGTAAATTCCAATGAGATCCCCAATGGCTGGCAAGGACTGGATGCAGGACCAAAGACTTTGGAAAATTTTAAAAACGTTATCCAACAATCCAAAACCATTCTGTGGAACGGTCCTGTAGGTGTTTTTGAGATGGAAAGTTTTGCCAAAGGAACCATTGCTGTGGGCAATTTTATTGATGAAGCTACCAAAAACGGAGCGTTTTCATTAGTGGGTGGCGGCGATTCAGTAGCCGCAGTAAAGCAATTTGGCTTTGAGAACAAAGTGAGTTATGTTTCCACTGGTGGCGGAGCCATGTTGGAGAGCCTTGAGGGCAAAACCCTACCGGGGATTGCGGCAATATTGGCTTAATTGTTGCGTTATACATTGCGGATTATTTAATAATTAATATTATATTAAGGATTAAATTTTACGTTTTGGAAAAAAGCACGATTTTCGTTCGTTCCGCTTTAAAACATAAACCTTATGAACACATCCAAATATATATTGCTGGGCGTTCTGTCCATGGGTTTCGTGGCTACCAATGTAGCTCAAGAGGCTGATTCCATCCCCACGAACAAAACCGGACTTAACGCCATAACTACCGGCACAATAACCCTAGATTCCACTCAAACAGATATGGATGGTGTGGATCAGATGGAAATCATGGAGGCCCAAGATAGCATTCAGGACAATCCGTTAGTGCTATTAAAGGGTCAAAAGCGATATGATTTAAAGGATCATCCCCGGGCTGCTCTCTATGACAGCTTGTGGATGAAAGAATTGTACGATAACTCCACTTTATTTGATTCCATCTATGAAGATATCACCACCTTGGAAATAGATTCGGTATACGAATACAGTATGGATACCGACACCTTAAAGGCTAGATTGGAAATCATAAACCAAAAAACACCCTTTAACGTTGTCTATAATCCTTCCTTAGAGAATGTGATAAAATATTTCCTTACCCGAAAAAGGGATTTTATGAATAGGATGTTAACGGCGAGTCAGTTTTACTTCCCGTTGTTTGAACAGGAATTGGACAACCAAAATCTTCCGCTAGAGCTTAAATATTTGGCCATTGTGGAATCTGCCCTAAACCCTAAGGCCCGTTCCAGAGTAGGCGCTACAGGATTATGGCAGTTTATGTACGGTACCGGAAAAATGTTAAACTTGGACGTGAGCAGTTATGTAGACGAGCGCAGCGACCCCATAAACTCTACCAAAGCCGCCGGAGTATATCTAAAAAAACTATACGGTATATTTAACGATTGGGATTTGGCCCTGGCCGCCTACAACTCGGGTCCCGGAAACGTTAACAAGGCCATCAGAAGATCTGGAGGATATACGAATTACTGGAATATAAGAAGAAATCTCCCAAGGGAAACAGCCGGTTATGTGCCCGCCTTTATGGCCACCATGTATCTTTTTGAATATGCCGAGGAACACGGGTTAGAACAACGGGTAGCAGAAAGACCCTATTTTGAAACTGACACCATCCATGTTAAGAGCACCATTACATTTGACCAAATCTCCGAATTGGTAAATGTGAGCGTAGAAGAGTTGCAGGTATTGAACCCGGCCTACAAACTTAACGTTATACCCTTTGTAAAAGGCAAAAACTATACCTTGCGACTTCCCATCGATGCCATGGGGAAATTTGTTGCCAACGAAGCCGCCATATATGCGCATGTGGAGAATCAATTTAAAACAAAGGAAAAACCCTTGCCGCAAATTGTACAGTCCAAAGATCAAATACGATACAAGGTCAAGAGTGGCGACTATCTGGGTAAAATTGCCGAAAGATATGGCGTGGGCGTTAGTCAGATAAAAAGTTGGAACGGTTTAAGAAGCAACAACCTTAGAATAGGTCAGCGCTTGACCATCTATCCCAGAAAGATCCCAACTACCGCCAATAACACAAATAAGAGCTCAACAAATTCTGTTGCCGCAACAGGGTCTAAGGTGCATACAGTTCAACGAGGAGACTCACTTTGGACCATTTCCAGAAAATATCCTGGAATTAGTATAGATAATTTACGAGAATGGAACGGTATTAGTGGTAATGACATAAAACCGGGCACAAAATTAAAATTGTGCGATTGTTCTTCGTAAATAAACAACTATATGAAAAAAATTGGGACTCTATTATTATTGACTTTTACCATCTTTATTTCCTGCGATGAGAAGCAGAAAAAAAGCTATTTACCAGAATCTATAGGCGCTATAAACTCATTGGCCGTAGTAATGGACAATGAACTATGGGAGGGAAAAGTGGGCGACCATGTAAGACAACATTTTGCAGCACCCGTTTTGGGACTTACCTGGGAAGAACCACTTTTTACCATTAACCAAATGCCGGCCAAGGTCTTCTCCGGATCTATTTTGCAGACCCGTTCCGTGCTATTCATTGCCAAGGACACCTTAAGTCTTGCCCATATTAAAAGCAACGTCTATGCGACTCCTCAAAAGATTGGGGTCATAAAAGGAACAACCGACGAGGAAATCATTAACAGTTTAAACGCCAAGGCCAATGAAATCATCGAGGCTTTTAAGTCGGTAGAAATCCAGGAATCACAAAAACGTTTTTTAAAATCCCTGAGCAAGGAAACCGCCCTACAGGACAAGTTGGG
>JBFHGV010000358.1:0-4526 GCA_041582955.1 Arenibacter sp. | reverse complement strand
GGGATTCCTCTTTTTTTTGTGACGTTCCCTTGCAGCCAATGAATACAACGCAAAAAATAAATAACAACTTTTTCATATCAATAGTTTTATGTTTAGACGCCTGTGCAGGGGCTTCCTTTCAATTAATGTAGCCCGGGATGGGGCAGCCAGATAGTTTTGTTATACCAAATAGCCCCTATTGTCTTTTTGGAAATAGGGGCTATTTTGTTTAAAGATAAGTTTTATTCCATTTTAAAGCGCGGTACATCTTTTTCTTCTACACCAATGCTGTTCATGACAGCCTTGAGGTTGGATTTGTCCAGTTTAGATTGGGCAAATTCACTGGGAAGGATAACAATTCGGAATAACTGATCGTCAGTAAAGGCAGGGTCTAAATTGGCCAGATCAAAATTTCCGTCAATAAAGATCTCCGTATCTATAAAGGTATGCGCATTGGTATATTGAATGGTACCTTCCGGTAAAAAGAAATTTTGCGGAATCAAGCTCCAAGCGTCTGCTGTGGTGTTGTCATCGTATTCTACGGTGCCATCAAACCTGTAGGCTAATACGGCGTCCGATTCAAAAACTTCAAAACTAGTGAAGTCCGAAAACGTAATGATGTAAGAGTAAATATCACCGCCGGCATCGTAGTTAAAGTCAACATTGTCCACTTCAAATACCTGGCCTTGAATGCCATCTGCCCCATCTAGACCATCCAGTCCATCCAATCCGTCAAATCCCGGGGGGCCTGCCGGACCTTCACAGGAGATAAAGAATATAGCTATTAATGCGCCGAACAACAAGGTTACTTTTTTCATATTATTTATTTTAGAGATTAGCAGTATGTAATATATAAATGTTATTGTATTTTTATTGTAGTTTCAAAAAGCGTTCCATTTTTTATATCTATACTTGCAAAGTTAGGTTTTAGCTAAAACTTAGGGTTTCTAGAATGTAATTTACTAACTATAGCTATTCCAACAGCACAATAAATAACATAATCATGACCAAAGTAATTGCCCATAGTTTATTTTCAGATTTTGATATCGACCTTTTTAAAGCGGGAAAACATTTTAAGTTGTATGAAAAATTAGGGTCACATGTTATGGAGGTCGATGGGGTAAAGGGTACTTATTTTGCGGTCTGGGCCCCAGCGGCAAGATCGGTGTCCGTTGTAGGGGATTTTAATAACTGGTACGAAGGTGAGCATCATCTAAATGTAAGATGGGACGGTAGCGGCATCTGGGAAGGGATTATTCCGGATTTAGCTGCAGGCACCATGTATAAATACCAAATTCATTCTACAAATCACGGGGTGGTAACAGAGAAGGCCGATCCTTTTGCCCGTAGCTGTGAGCATCCCCCCATGACGGCATCCATTGTTTGGGAAGCAAATTACAAGTGGAAAGATGCGGAATGGATGGGGACAAGAAAGGATAAAAATGCTCTGGACAAGCCCTTTGCGGTCTACGAAGTGCATTTGGGGTCATGGAAACGCAAACAGAACAACGATTATTTAAGCTATGCTGAATTTGCCGATGATCTGGTGCGATATGTAAAGGAAATGAATTTCACCCATGTAGAATTCATGCCGATAATGGAATACCCTTACGACCCTTCTTGGGGATACCAATTAACGGGCTATTTTGCCCCTACATCACGATTTGGAAAGCCCGAAGAGTTTAAATTATTGGTAGATGCCCTTCATCAAAATGGAATTGGGGTTATTTTGGATTGGGTACCCTCGCATTTCCCCGAGGATGCGCACGGACTAGGTTTTTTTGACGGTTCCCATCTTTATGAACACCCTGATAGTAGACGGGGGTATCACCCAGATTGGAAAAGTTTGATTTTTAACTATGGACGCAATGAGGTACGCGCATTTCTGATCAGTAATGCCATGTTTTGGCTAGACCAATTTCATGTTGATGCCCTAAGGGTAGATGCCGTGGCCTCCATGTTGTATTTGGATTACTCCAGGGAAGACGGAGAATGGGAACCCAATATATATGGTAACAATGAAAACTTGGAAGCCATATCCTTTATCAGGGAATTGAACGAAACCGTATACTCCAATTTTGAGGGCATACAAATGATAGCCGAGGAATCTACCTCCTTTTCAATGGTTTCCAAGCCGGTGAATATGGGTGGACTTGGTTTTGGAATGAAATGGATGATGGGCTGGATGCATGATACCTTGGAGTATTTTAAAAAGGAGCCCGTATATAGAAAACATCATCAAAACGACCTGACCTTTAGTGCTACCTATGCCTTTACAGAGAATTTTATGTTGCCCTTTTCCCATGATGAGGTAGTGTATGGGAAACAATCCCTGCTCTATAGGATGCCTGGGGATGAATGGCAGCGTTTTGCAAATCTTAGATTGTTGTTCGGATATATGTATACCCATCCAGGAGCAAACTTAATTTTTATGGGGGGCGAATTTGGGCAATCTTCCGAGTGGAATTTTCAAAAAAGCTTGGATTGGCACCTGCTGGAATATGATTTTCATAAGGGGGTCCAAAAACTGGTCAAGGATTTAAATAAACTATACCAAAGCCATACTGCATTATACGAGAAACAATTTAGTCAGGACGGATTTCAGTGGATAGACTACGGGGATGCCGAAAATTCTGTTCTAACTTATATTAGAAAAGGACACGATAGTAAAAAGGACCTGTATATAGCCTGTAATTTTACGCCAGTGCCCAGGGAGAAATATAGAATGGGCATACCTAAAACCGGACAAATAAAGGAGATTTTTAATAGTGATGATGCAATATATGGCGGTAGCGGAATGAAAAATGGAGTGCTAAAAACCACCAAAAAGCCATGGCACGGTTATGAGAGGTCTGTTGAAATTACCATTCCGCCATTGGGAATAGTGGTTTTTAAATAATTTTAAGTGGTTTAAACATAATTGTTGGTAATTGCATGAATATCATTTTATTATTTGGAATGAAAGTACTTTTTTTGTATTCCCTAAAATAACACATCATGATTACCAATACCGAGCTTGAGTATAAAGGAAATTTATATCCCAACACAATAGTCGATTTTTACAGGGATACAGATAAGCTGTATTTTACTACTTCCAATGGGGTTATTTTGGAAATTACCATTTTGCGCGATAGTATTATTCGGTTTAGATATGCTACCGAGAATATTTTTGAACCGGACTTCTCCTATGCTATCAGTGAGGATGTTAGTCTGGGATATAACGAACTGGAAGTAAATGAGACGCCTACCGAGTATTTGGTGCAGACGGCCAAACTTAAATTGCTTGTAGATAAAAAGACCTTGAGGACCCAGATTTCAGATTTGGACGGGAAGATAATTAGTGAGGATGAACTTGGATTTCACTGGGAAGAGAATTATGAGCACGGGGGCAATACGGTGAAAATGAGTAAGATCACCCAAAATGCCGAAAGTTTCTATGGTATGGGTGATAAGGCTACGCACTCTAACCTTAAAGGAAAGCGAGTTAGTAATTGGGTAACCGATCAATATGCCTATGGCAAGGATCAAGATCCGTTGTACAAGGCAATTCCTTTTTTTATTGGGTTGCACAACAATAAGTCCTACGGTATTTTCTTTGATAATTCTTTTAGGACTTATTTTGATTTTGCGCATGAGCGTAGAAATATTACGAGTTTCTGGGCAGATGGGGGAGAAATGAACTATTATTTTATCTATGGTCCCCAAATGCACCAAGTGGTGCAATCGTATACCAACCTAACCGGTACTCCTGAACTGCCCCCAATGTGGGCCATGGGATACCACCAATCCAAATGGAGTTATTATCCGGAAAGTAACGTGCGGGAGATAGCGGCTAATTTTAGAAAATTAAGAATACCCTGCGATGCCCTCTATCTGGATATTGACTATATGGATGGTTTTCGCTGTTTTACGTGGGATAAGTCGCGTTTTCCCAATCCTAAAAAAATGATTTCGGATTTGGAGGGTGATGGGTTTAAGACCGTGGTCATGATAGATCCGGGTATCAAGATAGATAAGGATTACTGGGTGTACCAAGAAGCGGTAGAGAATGATTACTTCTGTAAGCGCGCCGATGGGCCTTACATGAAAGGTAAGGTCTGGCCAGGGGAGTGTAATTTCCCTGATTTTACCAATCCCGCTGTTAGGGAATGGTGGGCCGAGTTATATAAGGAAATGATGTCCGAGACCGGGGTGCACGCCGTGTGGAACGATATGAACGAGCCTGCGGTAATGGAGGTGCCTACCAAAACGGCCCCTTTGGATACCAGGCATGACTATGACGGACACCCCTGTTCGCATAGGAAGGCCCATAACATTTATGGTATGCAGATGGTCAGGGCAACCTATGACGGAATAAAAAAATATGTATACCCCAAAAGACCATTTGTCATTACTAGGGCCGCCTTTGCCGGAACCCAGCGCTTTGCTTCTACCTGGACAGGTGACAATGTGGCTACATGGGAGCATTTATGGATAGCCAATGTACAGGCCCAGCGCATGTGTATGAGCGGATATTCCTTTGTAGGATCGGATATTGGTGGTTTTGC
>JBFHGV010000357.1:0-4538 GCA_041582955.1 Arenibacter sp. | reverse complement strand
TAAGATCTTGGAGTATAGAACTCTTTATTCCAATAAAGAAATACCAGCGTTTGTAGGTCCCAAAAGGAGTCCAATTAAAATTCATCCTAAAACTCTTAAGATCCCGCTCAAAGCGCAATTGGGTCAAGGTGAAACCTTTATTTTTAAAATCATACCCGGAAGAGCCTCCTACCTTCCATCTGGGGGATAACTGAATGTTCCCGGAAAACATCAGCGCATGGCTACCTATGGTATTCTGTCTGTTGGAATTACTGTAGTTAACGGCATAGGATAATCTTAGGTCCCATGGTAATTTTGTACCGTAAATGGGGTTTTCTACATCTTCACTTTCCTGTTCGCCTTCCCCTGGTCTGTTGGCATTAAAATCATCGGCCTTTCCAAAAAGGTCATCATCCCTACCTCCACTGGAGGCCACATAATCATATTCGTCCTTTTTATCTGGTTTTTCCTCCTTCTTTTTTCCAAAAGTTTCGCTGCTTAAAGAGTAGCTAACATTTCCCCTGGCCGAGGTTAGTCTAAATAAACTACCTCCGTTATCAACATTGAAGGTGTTTATCCTGGTGCCGTTGTTGTCTATGGCATATGGGTCTAAACTAGCGCCAAAGTTAATGGACATCTTGTTGTTGAGGATATTGGTGCCTCCGCTAATATTAACAGCGCTTAGTTTTAGGGAATCGGCTTCAAAGTTGTATCCGGTAGAGAGGTTGAGGTTACTTAATAGGGATATCTTTTTGGGCTTGGTGGCCGTGGAATCCTTGTCGCGTACCTTGGCTTCAAACTGGTTTCCTAAGGAAAAACTCAATGAGCTGGATTTATTGAGGCCTGGTGCTCCATTTAAGGTGCCTTCAAATCTACTGTAATATTCCAATTCGTTGTCCGCGCCAATGTAACTATCGTAAAATTGATCAAAAGAGGGAGTGTAGCCATAACTTAGCGATGGCCGCATTACGTGCCGTATGGCCTGAATCTTTTTGTCTTCACCAAAATTTACGGTTCCATATAGGGTGGTCCCTATGCTGGTACTAAAATTATATTTATTATAGCGATCAAAACCACTAATAGTGTCGGTTACAACTTCACTGTTACTGTCTTCATCGTAACCCCTTTCATAGGTTTCAATGGCCCAGACATCCTCATAGGAACCACCTACACTAACACTAAAGTGTTTGGCAACCTTAAAATTGGTACTTAGCGGAATAGTATGTTTGGCTCCGAATAGCGAATTTTCAAACATTTTGCTTGTTAAAAAATCTTCTTCAGTGGTGGTAATACTATTCCTGGCGTTAAGGTTGTACTGTAAGTTAACATTTTGGAGGATGCCCTTTTTTATGCCCTCTTTAGGAGCAAAGGGGTAAATACGTTCCATACTTCCCTGTAAGGTGGGCAGGGTTACGTTTACCACTTGGGTATTGGTATTCTGGTTGTGCGTGGCCGTAAGACTTAAGTTTACCGAGGGGTAGGCGGGAAAAGTCTTGGAATAGGAAATGGATGACGATAAATTGTTTACCTGGGTATTGGGCAGGTTTTGCTGTAACAGTGAGTTTCTGTAATAAGAGCTACTACCCAAGTTTACCGAGGCTTGGAACCTGGAATTAGGGTTACTCTTGGTGTCTTGGGAATGGGAAACCTGTATGTTGTAAATGGTACTTCTGCTGTAATCACTAAACCCTTTTTGGCTCGTGACCAGATTTTCATATCTAAAATTTACATTTCCCCTGTATTTATATCTTTTGGTGTAGACAGACTGAGCCCTGAGGCCGTAACTGCCGTTACCGTACAAATCCCCGGTAAGGGTCATGTCTACATAATCATTTATAGGTATGTAGTATCCTCCATTTTGTAAAAAATACCCCCTGTCCGGGTCACTCCCAAAGGTAGGCATCATTAATCCCGCTGTTCTTCCCACTGTTAGGGGGAAGTAAGCAAAAGGAAGGGCAACGGGGGTAGGGACATCTGCAATATAAAGGTTGCTGAAACCAGCAATTACCTTCTTGGCAGGGACAAATTTGGCTTTTTTAACGCGAATGTAGTAGTCTGGATTCACGGTGTCCTTGGATGTTGTAAGCTTGCCTTCACTTAGAAAGTAAACAGAATCGTTTTCTTTTTTGGTGATTTCTGCATATACCTTCATGGCATCACTGCCCAATTGCCCTAGACCGGCCTGTTGTTCTGTTCTGGAATTCCAGATAATGGCCTTCTGGCTGTCAAAATTAAAACGGATAGAATCGGGTATTACCTCATTTTCCCCTTGTTTAAAAAATGGTAACTGGGTGTAATTGCCCAAAGAGTCCTTGATCCTACCGGCATAAACCTCATTTTTAACGTAATCCATGATAATGATTCCCGCCTTTAGTTCGGTATCTTGATAATAGAGTTCCGCTTCGTTGTAGAGGTATATTTTTTGATCTTTTTGGCTCAACTTTACATAATCCTTGGCCTTGTATTTTATTTTGTCCAAAAGAAGTGGTGGTTTACCAGCCAATGTGTCTATTTTAGCCGAGTCGGACACAATGGTATCTTTAAGCTTTGGATCGGGCATAAGTGGGGCTTGGATGGTATCCCGATACCCCACAATGGGCAATGGCGTAATTAGGTCTTCTTGTGCAGCGGCAATAAATGCACCAAATAATAGGAGCAATAGGAAAAGTACATGATGTTTATTTGATTGCAAAGCTATATATCCTATTTTTGTAACGGTTTAGCTACATTTTGGGTTCAAACTTACATATATTTTTTGTGTTGCCTGTAGGGTATTGCGATAAATTTAACCTATTTAAAAGATCAAATTAGCTCTAGTGATATGAATATGAAACGGTTTTATATTATTCCCTTAATAATTTTAACATATTTTCAAGTTTCTTTTGGCAAAAATATTAAAACCGATGACAATGACGGAAAATTTGTTGTGGTTTTAGATGCCGGTCATGGTGGGCATGATCCTGGGAATTTAGGGAACGGGTATTTGGAGAAAAACATAGCCTTAAAGATTGTTCTGAAGGTAGGGGGGATACTGGAGAAAAATCCAGATATTAAAGTGATATATACCCGTAAGGATGACACTTTTGTAGATTTATATAAACGGGGCGAAATAGCAAATAAGGCCAATGCGGATTTGTTTGTATCGGTGCATTGTGATTCCCACAATTCGGATGCCCATGGTGCCGGTACCTTTGTTTTGGGGCTACACGCCAATAAGCAGAATTTTGAAATTGCCAAGAAAGAGAACTCTGTAATTTATCTTGAAGATAATTATGAGAGCAGGTATGCCGCTTATGATATAAATTCTCCGGAATCTATTATTGGACTTACCATTATGCAGGAAGAGTTTTTGGACCAGAGCATCAACCTGGCCAAATTAATGCAGGATAATTTTGCCAAAAAATTAAAACGGACAGATAGAAAGGTGAAACAGGCTGGCTTTATTGTGCTGCATCAAACCTTTATGCCCAGTGTATTAGTGGAAACGGGCTTCCTGACCAATAAGGCAGAAGGGGCCTACTTAAATTCCAAAAAAGGTCATGAGGAAATGGGCCATGCCATAGCCAACGCCATTCTCACTTATAAAAAGGAAATGATTTCCGATGTGGGGGATTTGGTAGGACAGGAAACATCGGTAACTTCAAGTACCAAGAAGGAACGGGAAACAAAATCCACTCAAGTCGTAGCGCAGCAAAGACCTGTTAAGAATATCCCTAAAACCGTACTGGTTGTAAAAAATGAATCGGACAATACCACCAAGGAAATAGCTAAGGAAACCAAGAAACCGGAGGACAATAAAGAAGCTGTTAAGGTGGCGGAAAAGGCAGCCTCCAAGACGTCTGGAAATATCATTTATAAGGTTCAGATTTTTGCCAGTTCAAAGAATATTCCATTGCATTCTGAAAACTTCAAAGGGTTAAATACACTCTCTAAAGAACCCTATAAAAATTTATACCGGTATATGTACGGCAACACAGATTCGCATTTCCAGGCAACCCTCTTAAAGAGTAATGCCGATGCCAAAGGATATACAACATCATACATTGTAGCCTATAAAGACGGGGTTCGCATCTCTGAAACGGAGGCACTTAAATACGCGTCGGAATAATAGCCGCTCTTCTGAAAATTATTTCTAATTTTGTTAGTAACTGAAAAATCAAGCTTTTGAAAATATCTAGGGAAATAAAAACGGGTATTATTGTATTAGGGGGCATACTGTTGTTTATACTCGGTTTTAGTTATTTAAAATCAACACCTCTTTTTGATGACAGCAAAACCTTTTACGCCGTTTACAACCATGTAGGGGGATTGCAATCCGGAACTCAGGTTACCATCAATGGTTTCTCTGTAGGGAAAGTAAACGATATTAGATTTAGCGATGCCTCCGGGAACCTGCTGGTAACCTTTACGGTGGACAATAGTTTTTCCTTTTCAAAAAACAGTAAGGCGGAGCTGTATGATACCGGAATAATTGGAGGAAAGGGCATACAGATAAAACCAGTCTTTGACGGTGCCGAAATGGCGAAATCAGGGGATACCCTAGCATCCAGTACCCGGCC
>JBFHGV010000356.1:0-4544 GCA_041582955.1 Arenibacter sp. | reverse complement strand
CAATGAACCGTCAGTTTTAAAATGTCAAAATGACATTCTGAATGACATTTTTTCTAGCTCCAGACTCGAATTTTAGAGAAGGGAATTTAAATTTCTGGTTGTCGGCTTATCCTGTTTATTGTAATTTCACTGTTAAAATAGTTTCTTATGAGTGAATTGAAGGATTTTCAAAAGTTGGTTATCGCCAATGCTTCCGGAGCAAAAGGGCTTTCTAAAGGAGATAGGGCAACAGATTTCAGTCTGCCCAATGCATTAGGAAAAAAAATAACACTATCCGATACTTTAAAATCGGGAATTGTGATCATAAAATTCTATCGTGGAGAATGGTGCCCAATTTGTAATTTGGATCTTCGGGAAATTCAGAATCACTTGCCACAAATAAAGTATTTAGGTGCTTCTTTAATTGCTATTAGTCCGCAAAAACCTGATGATGCACTAACGGCTGTTCAAAAAAACGAACTGGAATTTGAGGTGCTTAGTGATGCTGATCAGAAAGTGATAAAGGCATATAACCTTCAGTTTTATCCAGGGGAGGATTATCACCAGCGTCGAGATTTAACCCTTTTGAACGGAGGGGGTTTAAAAACCTTACCGGTTCCAGCTACTTTCATTGTTAATACCAACCAGATCATTGAAGCAGCACATGTTGAGGCCAATTATACCGAAAGGATGGGCCCATTGGAAATAATAGAGGTGCTTGAAAAGATGGTTAATAAGATGTAAAAACCTAGGTATTGTGCTATCGAAGGCTTCCATACCAAATTTATGTAGATACACCCTGTCTTTGGGATTAGTTTCTTCCATCTTCCTATTTTGTTCCATAGTTTTTCCCAGAAAGTCCAGGAGTGGAGTTTACTTGGTGGGTTGGGAGGGTTGTAGGTTTCTGGTACGTACATTTTGGTGTTGGAATATTTCAATTCACTTAGTAGTCTTCCTCTTCAACAGAATAATTTTTTTCTAGGTACCCAATACGCCCATCCTCGGAAATTGCCTCTACAATGATTATATAATCCCCTGCAATATCCCCATTGTAAAAGCTTACAGATGCCTTTCGGTTTTGATCGGTCTGTATGCTTGGAGACCAATGGATCAATGATCTTAAATCGGGTTTTTGATTATCCTCAGCCGGTATGTTATATTTAGGGGCATAGAATTCCTTCTCAGGGGAGAATATTTTAATAGTAGATTCCATTGTACCCGGTGCAGGTCTATCGGTACCATGAATGCCCACTCCACCTTTGGTATAGACAGAAATAATATGGCCTAAAGTAGGAGCTTCCAAGGGATCTGTCTCAGGAAAAACAGTCAAATATTGTTTTACAAAAAATTTGGCGTATTTAATAAGCTCCACACTTTCCACGATACCGGGAGGCATATGCGGCACAAATTCATACTGTTCTTTGGTAAGCAATTTTCCGTCTACGACCAATAAAGTGGGCTCTCCACGGCCTCCCCTGATATTGGCCAGCATAAACCCATCTGAGAATTGTTCAATTTCTACCTGGTCGCCATACTCGAACATAAGGATACTGTAAAGGCCGAAGGACCATTTCCTTTCTTTGGAACGCAGCACATCCCCTTCTATGACCACGTCCGGCTCCCCGAATTGCCTGTACGCCTTCTGCCGTTCAGGGGTCAACCGATAGCCCTCTACCACCACTTCATCCAATTGGGTTACCCCATATAGGGAGTCGAATATCGCCTCAGTTTTTTCACGTTCCCTTTGTGCCCGTACCACGGCCCGGGCAACTGGATCTAATTTTTGCACGGAAATGATGGGTTCATATTCTACCTTAGGACTTTTAAGGGTATCCGTAAAAATCGTATAGTTGGTTTTCCTGCCCTCTTGGTCCATGCTGTTTAGCAATATCTTCATCCGTTTGCCATAGGCATCGTCCAATAAAAAATGGAACCTTCCCAAGCTATCCGTTTTCTGGGTGTAGAATGAAGGCTCCTTGCCAAAGGAGACCAGGGAGATATCGGCATACTTGACAAGTTCCCTTTTGGGAAAGCCAGAACGGAGGGTGCCCTTTACTTCGAGTGCCGGTTGGGGCCAATGGAACCTCTTACCCTGCCGCTTTACAGGATATTTGTAACGGCGCCATCCTTGGGTCAATAGCAATGCGTCCAGATCGTTGTAGCTATTTGGCCCATCTTCCCTAAAATAGTAATCGGGCTCTTCCACCTCTCCCCTTAGTTCGGAGGACAGCAAAAAGTAGGAACGAACGGTCTGGCCTTTCCCTTGGTGCCATTGTTCCCTATTCATGGCCAAAATGGAAAGGTCGGTGCTCGTTGGGTCAAGACCTTCTCCTGAAACCTCAATATGGAGCTTGGTAGGTTCCTTCCTGCCATAAAGTATATTGTCCGTGGACAGGGAAATATCCAGCCGCTCCTGTCCCGATTCGTTGAAGTATAGGCGTTCCGCCAAGGGGTTCCTATTGGAATCCATCAGGGTAAACACGATGATTCCTTCCGGCAACTTGTTGGACGGCATCTGGTAAACGAAGCGACCATACTGCAAGTGCCCTTCCATTAAATAATAATCCAATCCCCTGCAACTGACCTTTACAAACACACGGTCGTTTATGGTGTTGGATTCCACTTGGATACGGATCTTATCCATGGCCCTGCCTACAGATAGGATGCTCCCCTTGGACACTACTTTGGGCAAGGGATAGGTTACCTCGGTTTCTAGGCTGTCCGAATAAACAATTTTTGCATTATAGGTGGAAGTGCTATCGGCCTCCACAAAGAAAAAGCCCATTCCCAAATGGTTGCTCTTAAAAGAGGCTACCTTTTGGCCTTTGTCATCCAATACGTCGCCCTGCACCTGCTTTCCCTTTCCATCCAAACCTACTGCCTTAAATCCGATTTTGTTGCGGAACCCTTGGATGATTTCACCCCCTTCTGGAAAGAACTGTAGGTCCAAGGGCGGAGTGTCCAGAACTATGGTCTTGGTATGCCTAGGTCCTTGTTCCGTGTCCAAGGTGAGCCTAACCCAATCCAAATTCTCCGGAACTTCGTAAACCAAGGGATATAGGTCCCTGCCCTTCCTGTTAACCGTGATCGTATCCTTGTCCTTGCCCCAGTCCAGATAAACCTGTACCTGCCGTTCACTTTCACTCCCCAATACCTGTGGTCGGAGCAGGCCGGTCAAGGTCCAACGCCCGTCCTCCTTTTTCACAACGGAAAAGCCTTCGATAGGATTTTTATTATTTTGGTTCGGGGCATATAGGTCAACATAGGCCCTGAATATAAAATCGTCCCCAAAATTTCGGTTCCATTGGGTATAGGCGCGGATCATATAACGCCCTTGTGGCATGTCCCTATTTAGTTCAAAGGCTCCCTGCCCTATACCCTGTGTAAGTTTCACCAATCTATGTGCTTCAATATGACTATTGGGTCCGATCAGATCTACATAGAGCAAACGACTTAGGTTGGATGGCATATGGTTTTCCGTGCCGGTAACAATGGCCTTGAACCATATATCCTGGTCCATGGCATAGGCATTGGAGTGGAGTTGAAGGTATATTTTTTCAGCTACCGATAAATCAATTGCCTTATTGTTTTCTTGGGAAAAAATGGGTAGGGATAGCAAAAAATAGTATACTAAATTATACCAAATTTTCATTGTGAAAAACCGCTTTTAAAAATTATATTACTGTTGTCCCGACATACAATTTAGTGATTTTTTAAAGCAATATCGTCTAAGGTATATAAAATCAAATAGCTTTTCTAAATTAACAACCGAATTGATCATGTCGTTTCCTTACGGAAAACTATTTTGAACCTAATGGCTAGGATCGGTGAAAGGATTTTAATTAAAACTTAAGGTCCCAGGGCTTTATAAACCAAACAGTAATTGACTTAAAAGAAATAGACAATCCATACTTTTTACAATTTATACGGGTAAATAGCCAAACAATATCCAATTTTTATTTCCAATTCGATCAGTTTTTCAATTCTGGCACACCAACTTCATTATCTACTTCCAATTTCTCCCTTAACAATTGCATATCATCGGATACCTTTCTTTCAATTACCTTGGCATAGATTTGAGTTGTTGCCAGTTTTGTATGCCCCAACATTTTGGAAATAGTTTCAATGGGCACACCATTGGTTAATGTGACAGTAGTTGCGAAGGTGTGTCTGGCCATATGAAAGGTGAGGTTCTTTTGGATACCCGCCGGCGCTGCTATTTCTTTTAAATAGGAATTTAGTTTTTGATTTGAGATTTTCGGAAACAAAGTGCCGTTGATCAAAGACCGCTTATCATTCATGTAACTTGTTATCAAATTCAATGCTTTTGATAGTAGGGGGATCTTTATCGCATTCCCCGTTTTTTGCCTTTGGGTAATGATCCAATAGCTATTATCCAAACCTAATACCACACTCTTTTTGGTTAGAAGCATTAAATCTGCATAGCTAATACCCGTATAACAACTGAATATGAACATATCCTTTACCACTTTTAAACGTTCGGATTCAACTTTTAATTCCTCCAAGTCCTTCAGTTCTTTGGCTGTTAAAAATCCCCTGTGTGT
>JBFHGV010000355.1:0-4550 GCA_041582955.1 Arenibacter sp. | reverse complement strand
AATAGTTTTGCCCGGCGGTGCTCGTCGTAGATATCCCCCCAATACCCTTTGCCTATGTCTGCCTGGTAGCCGATAATCTTATTATCCTTTATAATGGAACGGTACTGGATCCCACTGTTGATCAGACCAGTGCTATGGTCCCCGGTCAAACGGAAAAGGGCCCGGAATTCAAAATCCCCGAAGCTATTGGTGGTATGCAGATAGGTATTCGTAGGAATTTTGGTTACCCCATCACCACCCGTTATGACACTATCCTTCACTGACCAAAATTTGGCATTTTCCTCTTTTACGGTCTTCCAGCCGTTAAGCGTGGTCCCGTCGAAAAGGGAGGTTGCCGTAGGATAATTTTGTGCCCCGCAACTTATATTACCAATAATGGCGATTACTAAAAAAATTCTATTCAGTTTCAACCTCAACAAGTCTTTCGGTAAAAATTGTTTAATGACATTCGTTTTCATAGACTAAAAATGTTTTTCATTTAATAAGGGAGAGGTTAAATTACCCCTCCCATGCTTTTGATCCAATTTATCAAATAATTCCTTTCTTATCTTTCTATTGACATTTTACCCTTGACTATGCCTAAAAACCTGGATTTTGCTCAACTTGGCCTCCAGAAAAATCAATTTCACCTTGTGGTATTGGATATAAAAGGTTTCTCTCTTCCTTTATCAAAGATGTGTTATAGGTAGTCCCAAATAGGTTTTGTTGTTGATCTGTAAGTTGAGTCCTCATAATGGCAATAACTTCACTCTGTGGAAGACGTAACAAATCGATCCATCGATGAAGTTCAAAGGCAAATTCCCATCTTCTTTCGTTCATTACCTTTTCCATAAAGCTACCAGGACTTGTTGAGTCAATATCAGGAAGACCTGCACGAGATCTTACCTCATTAATTAAATCATAAGCCTCAGTATTTTCGCCTATAGCCTCTGCAAGCATTAACAATACATCGGCATATCGCAACACTACGAGATTAATGTCACTACCGGCAGTGGCCGTATTCAAGTCAATAAATTTTGAAATATAAGGTCCCTGATAAGCCCCTTCCGTATCAATCCCGAATGTACCTGGAATTCTTTTATCATTAGGGTCATAGCTATCTACTAAGTCTTGGGTAGGGTAAATTCCCAAAATATTCCTACTACTACCGCCGGCCACAATCCCCAAATCAGCCGCTACATTATTGGGAATAAATCCGTTAGGGATAAACCAGCCCGTTTGGTTTGCGGGATTATGATTAATCTCATAAATTGACTCCTCAGTATTATCGTTGCCAGCAGCATGTATATCTGAAAAATCAGGAAGTAATTCATATTTTCCAAGAACTTGACGCAGTGCTGTTTCTGCTGCAGGTTTATTACCTCTTTGTAATTCTACCTTTCCAAGTAATGTCAGAGCAGCACCTTTCGTCGCCCTCCCTGGTTCGTTGCCAAACCCTCCTGAATAGGATTCTGGCAGGGCATTAGCGGCATCCGTTAAATCCTCAACTATAACATTGTAAACATCCTCTTTACTAGACCTAGGTAAAATTGTGTTCGAAAAATCATCTGTTGGTTCGGTTCTTATAGGTAATCCTCCCCATAAGTTTACCATATGAAAATAAGTGTAGGCTCTAATAAACTTAGCCTCACCCACGACTCTGGCTATAATTGCTTGGTCGCCTTCTGCTACTGTGGCACTTGCTATAACCAAATTGGCCAAATTAACTGTTGACCACATGGATTCCCAGGCTCCCATAATGGGATTGTTCCCGGGTGTTTCGTTAAACAAATCCGTTTCAACACGTTCGGCCTGATCTGTATGATCAGAGCCGGCATTGTCCGATCTAGATTCGAAAAGTGTATATAACATAGCTGTACCTCCATCCGCTCTACTCAAAATTGTTCTTTGGGCTGCGTATACACCATTTACACCTATTATCATTTCGTTATCATTCGAAAAAAATGATGTGCCATCAATTCTATCTTTAGGTTCTACATCCAAGAATTCATCGCTGCAACCGCTAACGGTAAGCGAAATAATCATTATCAATGAACAGAATTTATATAATTTCATTTTGATATTTTTTATATTTTTTATTAAAAACTGAAGTTTAGTCCTACTGTCCAAGTCCTCGGCAAAGGTTGCTCTGCACTTGCCGTTAAACCCAATTCCAGCCCATCGGATACACCACTTATTCTTGACCCTCCAAAAAGGGATGGTCCACCACCTGAAGGCTGTCTAACGTCAGGATTTCCACCGACAAAATTGCTCCACATGTAAACATTTTCAATAGATGTAAATAATCTTGCACTATTGAGCCCAATTCTTTCCAACAAACTCTTGGAGAAATTATAACCTAATGTTACATTTTTAAACCTTAGGTAATCCGTTTTTTGAATTCCAAGACTTGATACAGTTGAAATACCATCATTAAACCTACCGGCCTTGGGAGTCGTTCCATCACCAGGTTGACTGGGCGAAATATATCTTCCGTCATACCAAAAGTCCTTAGACAAATTCACATTTATTGGACTTGATGGTGCGGCAATCTGTATTTGAAATAAATCCAATACACTCGCACCTGCTTGACCTGAAAATAGCGTTGACAACTCAAAATTTCTAAACCTTGCCCTAGTATTGAAACCATAAGTCCAATCAACATTGATTCCATCCAGAAGTTGCCCATCAGGCCCCAAAAAATTACTTATAGTGCCATCCCCGTCAACATCTGTATAGTATATGTCCCCTGGCTGTGGGTTTCCATAAGCCACCACTTGACCCCCAGGCAATGTCTGACCTTCTTGCAAAATGCCTGCAGCCTCGGTAACATGAATAGTTTGTAGTTCTCCCCCAACAACCCTTCTTAAGGCTCCAAAGAAATTTCTAATTTCTTCATCACCTCCTAGATTTAATATCTCTTGATCATTGTTTGTAACATTTCCACCTATCGACAATCCAAAATCCTCATTATCCACTATTCCAACATTCAAGGTTAATTCAACACCTTTGTTTCTCATACTGCCAATGTTGGTCAAAAATCCTGAAAAGCCGGAAGAGGGTACAAGGTTTCTAGACAATAATAAACTAGTTGTTTCATTGTTATAATAATCCAAAACCATATCGATCTTACCGTCAAAAAGAGTCAAATCCAAACCAATATCCAACTGTTCCGAGGTTTCCCAAGTTAAGTTGGGATTCCCAGGAGAGGAAATGCTTACTCCAGTTACACCTGTTGCCCCAAAAGAATGATTAATAGGGGATAAACTGGGCCTAGCAACAAAATCAGGGATAGCGTTACTACCTGTAGTACCGAAAGATGCCCTAATTTTAGCATTGTCAACAAAACTCAATTTTTCCATGAAAGGTTCTTCAGATAGCCTCCAACCTAAAGCGAAAGAACCAAAAGTTTTGTTACGGTTGTTGGCACCAAATCTGGAGCTTCCATCATTTCTAACGGTTCCAGTCAATAAATACCTATCTCTGAAAGAATAGTTAATTCTGCCTAGATAAGACACTAAGGTACTTTGGGTAACCGCATTACTAGAAGTCAAAGTTGATGCATCGCCCAAGGAAAGAATAGTTGGACCTTGGACCTGTAAGTTGGCAATATTTGATGTAAGGGATTCAAATTGGTCTTTCTGAGAAGTTACACCACCCAAAAAATCAAAACTATGTTCTCCAATTATGCGTTTGTAAGTAACTGTATTTTCATTTAACCAACCAATCTGATTTGACTTTGACAAATTAAGTGTGCTTAAAGCACTGTAACCTGTTCTAGGCAAACCATCAGCAGGAGGAGTATAAGTTAAAGTGCTCTCATTACTACCAATATTTGCTGAAAGTGTTGATTTAAAGGCTAAGCCATCAATTGGTTCTACTTCCAAACTGATACCTCCTAAAAATCTGAAGAAGTCTTGGTTATTTTTATAAAGTTCAACAGTCTGCAAAGGGTTTCCAATAGTTTGAAATCCAGGGAGATCCCCTCCATATGCAAAAGTTCCATCGCCCCGTCTAACAGGTATTATTGGTGCAAGCAACAAAGATTGTACATAAGCGCTACCATTAACTCCATTTCCATTGCTTGCAGTATTGATAATGGAATAATTAGGAGCCAAGTTCAGACCAAGGGTAATTTTATCATTTGGACTATATTCCATTTTCAATCGGGCAGAGTATTTATCAAGGCCCTCATTAGGAATTGTACCTTCTTGCTCCGTGTAATTTCCTGAAATTAGATAGGAAACTTTATCAGATCCACCTGATGCTGAAATCGAATAATTTTGGAAGGTAGCTGTAGTAAATAGTTCTTCTTGCCAATCTGTATCCGTATTTCCGTTCCAATTATTCGCAATGAAATCTGGAACAACTCCGCCATTTGCTTCCGTATGAAACTGAACATATTCTTGAGCATTCAATAGTTCCACTCGTTGACTTTTGGGCACGGTAGCAACACCGGAAGTTACCGCAACGTCAAATCTTGAAGTTCCCTTATTCCCTCCTTTTGTCGTTATAATAATGACGCCAAAAGCACCTCTAGATCCATAAATAGCCGTAGAAGAGGCATCCTT
>JBFHGV010000354.1:0-4555 GCA_041582955.1 Arenibacter sp. | reverse complement strand
TTCATCATAGAATTTAAGGTTGGGTTCATCCTCGGAAGTGTCTTCGTCCCTAGTATTGTTAAAGAAGGCCATAAGGTTATAGTACTCCTTATTTTTAAAAGGGTCATAGGTATGGCTATGGCATTGTACACAACCTATGGTAGTGCTCTGCCATACCTCAAAGGTGGTGTTTACCCTATCTATTACGGATGCTACCCTAAACTCTTCGTCCTCGGTACCGCCTTCGTCATTGTTCATGGTATTTCTGTGGAAAGCCGTGGCAATCAGTTGATCGGCAGAGGGGTTTGGTAGCAGGTCGCCTGCCAATTGCTCAATGGTAAATTGGTCATAGGGCATGTCATTGTTCAAGGCCTTTATGACCCAGTCGCGATATTGCCACATAGTTCTTCCAAGATCTTTTTCATATCCCTTGGTGTCGGCGTAGCGGGCTTGGTCCAACCACCAACTGGCCCACTTTTCACCGTAAGCATCACGGGACAATAGCTCGTCTACCATATTTTCATAGGAAATCTTGCCAGTGGTGAAGTCTTCAAAGAGGTCATTGTTCGGTGGAAGTCCGATAAGATCCATGGACACCCTTCGTGCCAAAACGTTCTGATTGGCAGGTGGACTCGGTTCCAAGTCGTTATTTTCCAAAGTCCTTAAGATAAAATGGTCTATATCATTTTTAATAAATCCTTGAGAATCACCGGAAGAAATACCTGCAGATTGTACGGCTTCCGGAATGTCTACTTTTTCAGGTAGGGAATAGGCCCAGTGTTTGCCCCATTTGGCACCTTCGTCTACCCACTTGGTCAATAGCTGGATTTCTTCCTTGGAAAGTTTTGGTTTTTTATAGGGCATCCGCAATTCTGGATCGTTCTCGGTCAGGCGCTGTATAAAAGGGCTTTTGGCCGCATTGCCCGGAATAATTGCAGGAGCTCCGGATTCGGTATTTGCAAAGGCTTCCTTTTCAAATAATAGGCTAAATCCACCACTCTTCTTTACCCCTCCATGACAGGTAATACAGTTCTTGTTCAAGATAGGTTTTATGTCGGCACTAAAATCTACGGTATCTGAAGGTTTTAGAAGGTTCCAAACGGAAATAATAAGTATAATGATACCGATAATTAAAAGACCATATGATACTTTCTTTTTCACGCTATTGTATTTAGAGGTTACCCCGATCTAATGGTTATAGAAAATGCCATAAATGCTTCCCAAGAAAGGAGACTATTATGGTGATATCTTAATTTGATCTAAAGAGACAACTAAAATACAATTTTTTTTAGCCAATAGAATGGGGGTATTTTTAGCAATTACGTGGTAAAAAAACCTTATTAGCTATCAAATAACTAATTATAGTGAAAGAATCTATCAATATTGCAGATTGGCAATGTGAAGTTATTGGTAGGATTAAGCTTTTGTAAATGTAAATAATAGCCATGGCAATACAAGCCCTCATAGTATACCAATGGAAAAGGAAGGATGTATGAAAAGGAATTTAAGCGATGCTACCACAAGAATAGTATCGCTTAAAACCTTTCAAGATTATAATTGGTGTATTTGGGGTTACTTATTCAATACCACCATTTTGGTATCCTCTTCTGTAACCACCTTTACCAGTTCATGTTTGGTGAGTGCCTTCATGGATTTGTCCCATTTTTTGCCACTTAGTCCAGCCTTGGCCTTAAGGTCTGCCAATGGCCATTTTCCTTCTGCTTTTAACAATTCCATTATTATCTTTTCTTCCTCGCTTAACTCCAGTTGCTTCTTTTCTGGGCGCATCTGGGGGAAGAATAAGACTTCCTGTATGGAAGCGTTGTTGGTCATCAACATTACCAAACGATCAATTCCGATACCGATACCACTGGTAGGGGGCATTCCATATTCCAGGGCCCTCAAGAAATCTTGGTCTATGAACATGGCTTCGTCGTCTCCTTTTTCTGAAAGTCGAAGTTGGTCCTCGAACCTTGCGCGCTGATCAATAGGGTCGTTCAACTCGGAATAGGCATTGGCCAATTCCTTTCCGTTCACCATCAGTTCAAAACGTTCCGTTAATGCTGGATTGCTGCGGTGCTCTTTGGTAAGCGGACTCATTTCTTTAGGGTAATCTATAATAAAGGTGGGTTGCACGTAATGGTGCTCACATTTTTCACCGAAAATTTCATCGATAAGTTTACCAACACCCATGCTATCGTCTACCTCAATACCTAACTTTTTTGCAACTTCCCGTAGTTCCACTTCATCCATTCCTGCCACATCATAGCCTGTATGGGTTTTGATGGCTTCTAAAATAGGGACCCTAGGATAGGGCGCCTTAAATTCTATATCGTTTTTACCTACCGTAACTTTTGAGGTGCCATTGGAATCAATGGCCACTTTTTCCAGTAGTTTTTCGGTCATGTCCA
The DNA here is from genome assembly GCA_041582955.1 of Arenibacter sp. Taxonomy (GTDB): domain Bacteria; phylum Bacteroidota; class Bacteroidia; order Flavobacteriales; family Flavobacteriaceae; genus Arenibacter. The sequence goes on along the minus strand of JBFHGV010000354.1, from coordinate 2,165 downwards.
TCATCCAATTGTAATCCTTATAGGCTACATAAAGTTCCATAACCGTAAATTCCGGGTTATGGGTGCGATCCATGCCTTCGTTCCTAAAATCTTTTGCAAATTCATAAACTCCATCAAAGCCACCAACAATCAATCTTTTTAGATAAAGCTCATTGGCCACCCTTAAATACAAGGGAATGTTTAAGGCGTTATGGTGGGTCATGAACGGACGTGCCGCAGCCCCTCCAGGGATAGGTTGCAGAATAGGCGTCTCAACCTCCAAATAACCTGCATCGTTAAAAAACTGACGCATACTATTGGTGATTTTGGTGCGCTTTATAAAATTCTTTTTTACACTTGGGTTTACAACCAAGTCCACGTAACGCTGTCTATAGCGCATTTCTGGGTCATTAAACTCGTCAAAGACCTTTCCATCGGCATCTACTTTTGGCAGGGGGAGGGGGCGCAAAGATTTACTTAGAATGGTAAAATTCTTCACCATTACGGTCTTTTCCCCTACTTGGGTGGTGAAAAGTTCACCTTCTATACCTATAATATCCCCTATGTCCAATAATTTCTTGTACACATCGTTGTACAAGGTCTTATCTTCGCCGGTACATATTTCGTCCCTATTAAAGTATACCTGAATACGGCCTTCACTGTCCTGTAGTTCGGCAAAAGAGGCCTTACCTTGTATTCTTCTGGACATTAGTCTTCCGGAAAGGATTACCTTCTTACCTTCCTCATAATTTTCCTTGGCATTTTTAGAAGTGCTATTTACTGGGTAAAGAGCAGCGGGATATGGGTCTATCCCCATTTCCCGTAACCTATTAAGTTTTTCCCTTCTAATTACTTCTTGTTCCGAAAGCTGCATATACTTATAAATTAAGGCTGCAAATATAGGTACTCTGGCTTAATCTATCAACACATAATATATAATGGTAGTTACAATAGTTATGGCTTTATAACTGCTGCGGCATTAAATATTTGCTTTTTCCTGTAACAAACTACGGGTATTGGGGTCTAATTATTACATAGATCATAAAATCTTTAAAAGAATGGGCTGTTTTAGGGTCTTATTGGCCATTATTTTTCCCCCCTTGGCTGTATTGGGCAAGGGTTGTGGTTCCTTTTTTATTGTTTTTCTTCTTACGCTATGTGGGTGGGTACCTGGGGTAATTGCCGCATTGATTATTCTAAATAACCCAAACTAGTATGTTGAGGTGTGGTTTATGGGGGGAGTTTGTATCTTTGTACCATGAACAAAAGGATTCTCCTAGAAGATTTAGGACAGCGCGATTATAAGGAAACTTGGGACTACCAAGAAGAATTGTTTCAATCTATTTTGGATCTTAAAATTAAAAATAGAAGGGAGGGTTCCCAAGAGGAAACCCCTAATCATTTTTTATTTGTAGAACACCCTCACGTGTACACCTTGGGTAAAAGTGGTAATTTGGAAAACCTTTTGGTAGACCGGGATTACCTTGCCGCAAAAGGGGCTACTTTCTATAAAATTAATAGGGGCGGCGATATAACCTATCACGGGCCTGGGCAGATAGTGGGATATCCCATCTTAGACCTAGATAACTTCTTTACCGATATACACAAATACCTGAGGTTTTTAGAGGAAATGGTTATTTTAACTTTGGCGGACTACGGTATAAAAGGCGAGCGTTCCGAAGGGGAGACCGGGGTTTGGTTAGATGTAGGTACCCCATTTGCCAGAAAGATCTGTGCCATGGGTGTACGTGCCAGTCGATGGGTAACCATGCATGGATTTGCCTTGAACGTAAATGCCGATTTGGGTTATTTTGATTTGATGATCCCCTGTGGCATCAAAGGAAAGGCCGTTACTTCCTTGAATGTGGAGTTGGGCAAAAAAGAAGTGGATATAAAGGAAGTAAAACAGCGGTTGCTAAAACATTTTGCAACACTTTTTGACGCGGATATTAAATGATAGAGGAGTCTATATGTAATTCCAGATCATTTTGTCCGTGCTGTTTAACAAAGGATAAGTTCAGAAGGTAAGATAGTTTTATTACATCTGTTATCTATAAAGTTGTTCTCCTAATTTGAGGATAAATGTACATATCAACCCAATAATCTTGACATTTCAGGACAATTATTCTAGGAGTTATCCTCCAAAAAGATTAAATAACCCAGGGGCTTCTTGGGACGGTGGAATG
>JBFHGV010000353.1:0-4556 GCA_041582955.1 Arenibacter sp. | reverse complement strand
CGCTAGGATTGCGATTACCGCCAAAGGAAGCAGAACAATACATTTTTTAACCATATCATAAAAACCTTACCCCTTAAAACTCCATAAAGTTAAAGTTTACCTACCAATGCCCCCCTTCTAATGGGACAATCTACTAGGATAATTGTAATCAAATTACCAAACTATACTTTACGTCTAATTTATAAACCTGCCTACACTCCAAAATTACAGTATAGCCCAATACATAAGCCCTAAAGTAATCTATTTTATCAAAGCTGGAGAACGTCACATTCCGCAAAAACGCATTGGTCAAGTCTTATTTAAAGCGTCGATTTATATTCGTTCTTATAATTGAACTGCTCTATATGCCCTTTAATTTTGGAATGTTGAACTTCATTAAACCGGTAGAGTGGTTCAGCGCTATAATCTTGACAAATTCCCATGGCCATCAATGCAGATTTAATACCCTTGATATGTCTAGATGAGTATTCCCCAACTTCATAAATTGTTCTATGCACCCTTAAAACCTTATCTCGCAATAACTTAACCTCCTCCAAATTATTGCCCACAGCTGCATCGTATAGGTCTACAAACAATCTAGGAAAAAAATTGGCGCCCCCCGCCACCGCACCATGTCCGCCGTACATAATGGTTTCGGGCAAGAACAGTTCGGTCCCTGCTATAATGGAAAAAAAGGGATCTTCCTTAAATTCTTGGATCAATTGGTACAAATAACTTAAATCACCAGAACTATCCTTAATCCCAATAGCCCCCAATTCTTTGGCTTTTCTCACCACATCAATAGATAAATGGAGTTTGGTACAACTTGGCATGTTGTACAGCATAAAGGGCAATGACAGGACTGGGACCACCCTTTCAAGATAGCTGCCCATTTCCTGTTGTGAAATAGGTAAATAGTAGGGCGGAGCCACCACTAAGGCATCGGCACCAGCACTTTTAGCGTGGTTGGCTATTTCCAAGGTACCCTCTACAGAGGTATCTGTTACCCCTACCAAGACCGGGATTCTACCAGCCACCATCTTACAGGTTGCCGTTATAAGCTCTTTACGCACCCTATAACTTAAACTAGGGCCTTCACCTGTAGTTCCCAGGATAAAAATTCCGTGGACACCCCCACTCATCAAATGGTGCAGCAACTTTTCCAGACCTAGATGGTCCAATTCCTTATTTTCCAACAATGGGGTAATCATGGGCGGTATAATTCCTTTTAACGGTAGTTTCATCTTTTCCTATTATTAGATTAATATTAAAAAAGGCCTACCCCAAAGGACATAGTAGTGTTAATATGGACTTCATAAATGTTGGTTTTTAGGGTTGGTTAAATGACTTATGCCGCACCAATAATTATACTATTGGGCAACACAAATAATTTGAGTAGCTGCTCTAACAAATTAAACCCAATTAAATATTCCCTGCCACTATAATATTGTTTTAATTACATTATATTTTAACCTTATTTCCTAATAAATTAATTATATTAGTCCAAGATTGTCAATATAACAACTTATGGAATTTATTTTTGAAAAGATATTTGTCCCCAATAAGCATTCATTTATATCTAGAAAACTACCCTTGGCCTCCGATGCCAGAATTCATTCCCACAAGAATTTTGAGTTGAATTTTATCACTTCCGGATCGGGCAGGAGAATAGTTGGAGACAACATCTCTGGCTTTGACACGGGTGATCTGGTATTACTGGGTCCTAATTTGCCACATTGTTGGGAAGCACTGGATTTTGACAATGGTATGGACCCCTTTTGCATTGTCACACATTTTTCCGAGGACATTATCAATTCTGATTTTTTTAAGATGCCAGAATTGGAAAAAGTGGTGGATTTACTGAAGCAGTCCAGCACAGGGCTCCGGTTTAAATTGGGAGATGACCAGCATATAAGGAAAAGTCTGGAAAAGATGACACAATTACAGGGCTTGGAATACTATATAGAAATGCTCAGGATTTTCAATTTTCTCCTTCAAATTGAAGATAGGGAAAACCTATCCAATCCACATAACAATTCGGCCGTATTCGCAAAAAACCTGGACAAGATAAACAAGGTGTACGAATATGTTTTTCAAAACATACAAGAAGGCGTAAAACTAGAGGAAGCTGCAGCCGTATTGAACATGGCCCCCAGTTCATTTTGCCGTTATTTTAAGAAAAAGACCAAACTCACTTTTATGGAGTACGTAAAAAGTGTAAGAGTGGGCATTGCTGCCAAATTACTGGCGGAAACCGATAAGCAGATAACGCAAATTTGCTTTGAGAGCGGATATAACAACCTGGCTAACTTTAACCATTACTTTAAACATATTATGGGCAAGACCCCCTCTGAATACAGAAAGACTTTTAGGTAGCTTTAGGATTGGTAACAGCAGGCTGCCTACCCCTTCCCAAACCGTTGATCAAGAATCCCAAAAGAACCACAACAAATGAAATTAAACTTATTGGAGGCAGCCACCCTTGCCATTTAAAAGGGGTGAACCAACCGGTGTATCCCATAAAAAAAAGATGTACCCCCATCATAAAAAGAAGCCCCAGCAAAAACGATTTTGATGTAACAACCCTGATCAATACCTCTTTCCCCTTGGTACGATTTCCAAAACACCAATGATAAAGACCTAAAATCATAAAACTGGCCATACCCGCTAGCAAACTAAAGTTCCCTATTACCGAAAGACTGTTGTCTCCCGCAAAAAATTTTGGATAATATTGGGGGTTAAAAATCAAAAAGCTAAGTAGAACATGAAAGATGGTCAACAGCAATCCTGCTACCCCCATTATTTTTCTGCTCTCCTTGCCCAAATTTAAATTGGCCACTCCCAAATTGTTTATAGGCCTAATAGAAAAACTAAGGACAAGTAAGATAATTCCAGCCAAGGACACTCCTTTATTAAGAATAAATATTGGCACATCTTTCCAAGGTACGGTACCCACCACATTATATCTTAGAATTGAATAACCTATGGAAAATATCAGTATAGGCCATATAATCTTGATGCACTTTCTCTTTTCGCTCACGCTCATACGTATTCTCTAAATTTTTAATCAATGGAAAATCTATTTCGGTCACCCATGTCTCCATGTACATTTATGGCTATCAATGCCAAAATCGCGATTGCTAAAAGTACAACGATTAAACAAACAAGCCATTTTTTTATGTCTATCGTATCAATTTCCCCAAATGAAAATTGCAAACTCTTGGATCTGAGCAAAGCAAAAATAAATATTATGTTCAGCACATAAAGATGATGGTTAAGATGCATTTCTCCCCCAAAAATCCCTGTTACGGCATAGCTCATAAAGGCGTATGCAGTAAGCATGGTAAAAAAAGTAACCAAAACATCCTTTTGTGAGAATTCTTCTTTTTTGAATTTCCAAAAGATCGCAACTACCGTTGCCAACAAGACCAACAACACCATTACAGTGCTTGTAGCGGCAATGGATTCTATATTAGGCAAACTCTCCAAACGCCTGGCAATATGATCATAAGTCAATGATTCCCTGTAAACGATTAATGGAATAAAGAGTACCACAATCAACAAGGCCGACCAATTTTCCCATTTTTTAGCATTAGGAATTTGCTTAGGCCATTTGGAACTAAAAACACCATATGCCATACCCGATCCGCCAAAGAAACCAATACTGTATTCCATTACGTTCCACATATTAAACGGTATTTGCCAGGTATTCCCCAAAACCTGTAAAAAATTGCCAAAGCTAAAACCAATACCTCCGCCCAGCATGGCATAGAAAGCCACACGGACAGCAGAATTCCTCTTTTCCCTGGCCATATACCAGAGCATGGCCAGGCCGGCCCCCAAACAAACCGCCCAAGCCTCGGACCGAGGGGGCGTCATTTTAAAACCGATCTGCTCAATAAGAAAATAGTAACTTATTAGTCCGCCTACGGTCATCTCAGACAATAGGGCACCCCATCGCACCCGATTTTCCTTGGTAGAGTCCAAGCTAAGCCCTACCAGTCCGCCTCCAAGAAGCCCAAACAGTCCGCCTATAACAAACAACATTGCCAGGCCATAATAAGCATTGATAAAATTATCGGCAAAGCCATAGCCCACTACCTTTCCATAACTTATCATTCCCCCGGCGCCCCAACCCACGGCCGATGACAGGGCAACCAGCATCATTTTATTGTACCAGTCTTTTCTTCCCGAAACCAGGACTAGTGCCAACCCACCAATAGCACCCGCCCAAGCTGCTCCCTGTTCATGTCCAAACTGCCCCCGGATTGCCCAAGCGGTAGCCAAAGCCATAGCTACGATTAACAGCTGTTTTCCCATATTAGTAGACTTCATGACCGTAGTACTCTTTATTTTCTTCTTTTTATCTCAATGGTCTCTATCTCATTTCCGTTTATATCGGTAACATAGAGATAGGCATTTTTCTTGTTGATCTCCACATTGACGAAATGTTCTATTTTACTGGATTTTTTGGTTTCCGGGAGTTCTAGATCTATGTCGTATAGTGGAGCTCCAGCGCCAGCCGAGGTTATATAATGCACCCCGTTCTTGCTAGCCCTGTGATAATGATGGTCGTG
>JBFHGV010000352.1:0-4563 GCA_041582955.1 Arenibacter sp. | reverse complement strand
GGGAGATACTACCTTGACCGAGGCCCCCTGCTCATTGGTGAGCCCCAATCCAAGATTGATCAGGATATTGGCCTCCCCCTTCGGAAAGTGGTATTTGCTCACCCCTACCCTGGTTGTGGCAGTAGCCTCTACCTTTACCCTATGCTTGTCCAAGAAATTGGAGTAATACCCCACTTTTGACACCTCTTCCGAATAGGTAGTGCCGTAATCCAAGTGATCTACCTTTAGCTCTCCCGTGGTAGGCATGGCAAGGATAACACCCAGTTCCGGACAGCCTACACCACTAAGATTAACATGACTGAAACCCGTTAGGAACGAATTTTCATGTACATATGGAGTAGACAACCATCTACTATCCTTCTCCAGTGGCAAATTTTCAGGTCCTGCTACATTGAACGGCGACACATTTACCATCCCCCTTACCGCAATGGGACCAGGGTTGGTTGTTCCAAAATTAGAAGTCCCAATAAACGGATTTACGTAATCTACCGGCTTTTTTTGGGCCATAGCACCCATGGACAAAAACAGCGTAACCAATAGAATTTTACATGGCAAATTCATCATTATTCCTTTCTTTTCTGTATACTTAAGTTAAGGTGGAGCCATTGCCATTGGCCTTGCCCCCCCTCTCCTTTGTCAATTCCTTTTAATTATCTTATTACCTACTTTCATGGGCAAAAAAATACGAAGTATCAATGCTCCACGAAGTTGCCTATTAAAATGCATGATGAAGATGCATTCCAATCCAGCTTATAGTTATTCTACGATCACCTCATCTATAAACATCCAAGAACCGCCACCTGTAGGGGGGGCGCCCAAGTTTCTTGCAATAACCTTGACATACCTAGCCTTTTGCTGTACTATTTCCAGGACAAAATCCTTTAATTCTGAGCTGCTATTTACTGCATAGGGCCTATTTATTGCTCCTACACTTTTATATGTCTTGCCGTTATCTGATAAGAGTACCTCTACCCCAACTGGGAAATATATCCCTGACCCTTGGTTTTCCAAAGACCCTATGGTTACTTTTTTTACTTCGGTGGGGTTTTCCAAATCAATGATCAATTCCATATCATCTCCCAACCATCCTTGCCACTGTCCGTCATGAAAATTCTTAGATCCACGCATTACATTTACCATTCCCAATTCCTTGGCTCCTTGGTAGCTGTCGTGATACAGATTAATATAGGTCACCGGTTTCCCTACGGCCTTGTGGTAGGTAATGGTCTTTTCAAACAAGGCGCCAATGGGTTTGCCTTCCTTGAACACCTGTGCTTTTACGGTAGTGGTCTTATTAATAGTTATGGGAGCGGTGTATTGTTCAGATTCGGCAGATACGGGGCTCCCGTCCAAGGTAAATCGTATATCGGAATCTGGAAATTCTGATGCCAGAACCAAGGAAGTAGCTCCACTTTCCAAAACGCTAGCCTCCATCGCCACTTGGTAAACACTTTTTGCATAGTTGACCCCCATTACATCGTATCTTTTGAACAAGCCGCTTACCCTTCTTGAAAAATCTAACCACTGTCTATCTTCCTTTTGGCTCCAAACCGTTTCTGCCAAGGCCGCCAATCGCGGATAGGTCATGTACTGGGCCTGTGCTTCGTTAGGCACATACTCTGTCCATAAGTTGGCTTGCCCCCCCAAAACATGATTGGCCTGCTCCGGCGTCATCCCTTCCACTACAGGATCAAACTTATATACCTTGCTAAGAGGCAGGTTGCCGCCCCATGCCAATGGCTCCAAATCCTGATCTCCCTGGTAGTAATCAAAATAACAATGTGAGGTAGGCGACATTACTACGTCGTGACCTGCCTCGGAAGCCTCCAGACCACCTTTTACGCCTCGCCAACTCATAACGGTCGCCCCTGGTGCCAGACCACCTTCCAAAATTTCATCCCAACCAATCAGGGTCCTTCCATTAGAACTTATAAAGCGTTCCATGCGTTTTATAAAATAACTCTGTAATTCCTCCACATTGGCCAAACCTTCATCACGGACTCTTTTTTTACAGTCGGCACACACCTTCCAATTGGTCTTGGTTGCCTCATCTCCCCCAATATGAATATACTGGGAAGGGAACAGCTCCATTACTTCCAAAAGAACATTTTCTAAAAACGCAAAGGTTGTTTCCTTACCTGGGCAATATATTTCGGTTATAGGCCATACACCTCCCGAGGGCACCATAATTTGATGTTGAAAACAGGACAACTCCGGATAAGCAGCAATGGCACTCATAACATGGGCCGGCATCTCTATTTCGGGAACAACATTAATTCCCTTACTACTGGCATAGGCCACTATTTCCTTAATATCTTCCTGAGTATAGAAGCCTCCCAAAGTGGCTTTGGCCCCCAATTCTGGATTTGGCCGGGCATTCCACGGTTTTTCTTCCTGGTCTACCCTAAAACCACCCACTTGGGTCAACTTGGGGTATTTTTTTATTTCTACACGCCAGCCTTGATCATCTACCAAGTGCAAGTGCAGGGTATTCATTTTCAACAAGGAAAGCTGGTCTATGGTGGCCATAATATAATCTTTGCCAAAAAAATGCCTAGAAACATCCATCATAAATCCACGCCACTTAAACCGGGGAGCATCCGAGATATCAACATTGGGAACAACCCAATCCACACCATCTACAACAGTTGTACTTTCTATAGTCACTGGGAGTAATTGCCTCACAGTTTCCAATCCGTACAAAAACCCGGAATACCCCTTAGCTTTTATGTCTACCTTCTTTTTAGTCACCTTAAGTACATAAGCCTCATCAGCCAGGGTAGTGTCTATTGCTAATTCTACATAGTTCTTGGCAGGGGCATCAGTTACCACTTCCAAATTCCATTTCGCCGATCTCTTGAATTTCTCCCTTAAAAAATTAACTACCTGGGCATATTCCCCGTCCACAACGAATTTTGTATCCGATGTAAACTTAAAAGCACCAGGATTTAACCTTAGCTCTTTAGGTTTTGGAACAATATGGATATTGTCTTGTGAAAAAACGGTCTTACTTTTCTCTGTACATCCAAAAGCGGTCAAAAACAAAATTAACAGTATACTACCAACAAAAGCTTTATTCATTTCCTCCTTTACTTCTTATTTTATGAATACCTATTCTATTTTACTTTCTAAAGGAATCAGTTCTTTAGGTCCAAACTTTTAAACTTACCATCTTCGGTTATCACCAATGTTTTCCCCGTAAAGGGACTATTTACCGATATGGTCCAACCAAAACTGTTTTGTTCATAAACCGCTTTAACGGCCTGTCCTAGGATCACCTTAGGTTGGGACACCTGCTTTAGCGCATTTTTCTTTCCATGTAAAACACCTCTATATAGGGAATACATATGCCATTTTATATGGTCGTCCTTAGGAATTGAAAAATTGACGTTACCGCCTGCCTCTGCCGTAGAAAAATAAACATAGCCCCAATGCTCAGGTTCGTGCATATTAATTACACCTTGTGGTGACCATACCCAATTATATTCTGGCAAAAATTTACCTTTGGCATCCTTTTTCCTGGAATAGCGCCCTTCATCAAGATCAAAATCCCAGTTTACCCTGGAGAAATTAATTCGCCAAAATTGATTCTCCGGAACGCCTCCGCCAGCACTAGCTTCGGTAATTACTTTCCAAGGGAGAGCTATCTCCACTGTCCAGCCCTTGTCCAAATCCGATGAATTGTTCAAGGTTCCATCTATATGCACAGCCGATTTCACCCCTTGTATATCCCAACTGTCAATTACCTTACCATGATTCCTGTAAGGCTTGGTCAAAAATAAATCCCATAAGGTATTGTGGGCATTCATCTCATACTCATAGTAATTATGGGTATCCCCGTCAGGATCTATAAAAATTTCGAAATCATTATTGTAAAAGATTACAGTATCCCTTTGCTTTAAGGTTGCCCAAACATGTGGCTCCTCCATTTCGGCCAACACATACAAATAATCCTTATCCCACAACATTTTCATTCTGGTCCTATAGGTTGGCGTTTTCACCCCTTCTATATCAATATAATCCTGTGACCAAGGTGCCTTTTCCCATGCCAACTCATCATTTTTTCCATCTATTACCATGGCTTCACTGGCCTTATAAGCTATATAGCTCCTTGGCTGCTTTTCTTGGGCATCAATAGCATGGACGCCCAATTGCATTAGAAAAATGATCAAAGCACATTTAACTGCTTTATTAAAATATTTGTGTCCCATATGATGTATTTTATTGATTATGTGCAATAACAACCAAAACAAAGGAATAGCCTCTACAGACTATTCTCTTTGGTAAATTTCACTATTTCGGATATACGTCCAAATGCCAAGCCAGTAACAGTGTCTGCAGCACCATAGTAAATAGCAACCTTATCCTCCTCTATAGAATGCAAGGCAGCACAGGGAAAAACTACATTTGGCACATCGCCTACACACTCGTAATTTGTTTGTGGCGACAATAAATATGGTTTTGTTCTGTACAATACCTGATCCGGACGATCCTTGTCCAATATGGCGGCACCCATGGAATACCTAAATCCGTTACAGGTATTTATAACACCGTGGTAGAAGG
>JBFHGV010000351.1:0-4568 GCA_041582955.1 Arenibacter sp. | reverse complement strand
TTTGGCCTGTATGCGAACTTCCCTAGTTAATCTTTTAACGGTTTCCATATTGTGGGATATGACCTCTGGGCCAACGGCCAATATACGGTCCAGATGTGTAGATATACCTTGGAAATCCGGAATAAGGGTTTCCATTGTAGTGTTGGGGTTCATCCTTCTTACCGCCTTAACGGTTTCCGCCCAAATAATAGACCCCATATCCTTTAAATCATCCCTGTCAACAGAGGTAAGAACGGCGTGTTTAATGTTCATTATCTTTATGGACCTGGCCACTTTTTCCGGTTCTTCCCAGTCCACATCTTCAGGTCTACCGGTCTTAACGCCACAGAACCCGCAGGAACGGGTACAGATATTGCCCAATATCATAAAAGTGGCAGTGCCCTCTCCCCAGCATTCCCCCATATTGGGGCAACTTCCCGAGGTACAAATGGTGTTGAGCTTATATTTATCTACCAACCCCCTTAATTGGGTGTATTTTTTACCCGTAGGTAGTTTTACGCGCAACCATTTCGGTTTTCCTTTCGGAGGGATGACACTTTCTAAAGTTTCGGTGCTCATAGTATGATTTTGTGCAAATATACGAAATGGGTTATAGTTAAAATACCAAATCCTGGCAAAGTATGGTGATGAAGGTAGCGCAGTGTCTGGAAGGCTAGCTACAAACGGGCGGGCTTTTATTTCTTCCGTTTGTTCTTTGGGATCCTAATGGAGGTTAATTTGCCTTAGTGATATTTTTATTATTCACCACCACATACAGGTCTTCCCGTGGTCATGGACAATGATTCCGCTATACTTAGTGAAGAAGCAAGAACATTAATTATTGTTTTTAATGATCTCGGCAAGTAACCTTTTTGCGCGTAGTAATTTAACTTTTACATTATTGACGGGTTCCCCTAATTTCTCCGCTATTTCGGCATATGGGAGTTCATGGAAATACCTAAGGTTAATGACCTCTTGGTAGTGTGGCTTCAATCTTTTGATGTAGTTCAATAAAGAGGTTAAGTTTTGCTCTGTAATTAAACTGTCTTCTGGAGAGGGGGCATCGTCCAAAACCCTTTTTATGGCCTCATTATTGTTTTCGTGGCTATCCTGTAAGACGTTTCTTTTGCTTTTTCTAATTAGGTCGATATGCAGATTCTTCGAAATGGCGATCAACCAAGTCTTAAATTCGTAGGCCTCGTTAAACGTATTTATTTTGTCAAAGGCCTTGGAAAAGGTTTGGATGGTGATATCCTCTGCGTCGTTCTCATTATTGGTTCTAATCAGTTGAAATCCGTAGACATCGTTCCAAAAATTGTTCAATAAGGTGCTGAACGCTTTCTGATTGCCTAATTTGGCCCTTTCAATAAGTTTGGGGAGCGATTCTTCTGTTTTATCCAAAATAAGGTATAATAAGGAATGGCTTTGGGGGGAGGTGCCTATTGGGTTACTGAATCTTTTTGGCAGTCCTGTTCGCTAGGAAGTTTTCCACAATAGCCGCAAGCCTCGCCTTCTTTGTTTAAAAATGGACTTTGACTGGCGCAGGTTCCTGCAAATTTACCGTCCTTTTTAGACCAAATTTTTATAGCGATACCTGCAAAGGCAAGTGCCAATAAACCTATTGTTAAAAATACTAATTTCATATCCCTGCATTTAGTTTGTGCAAAGATATGAAATTTATAACCTTCTTGGGAAGGATTAAGAATACTTTAAAGTCTTAACTAATAGGTAATATTGGCCACAATATTCTCTACGGTGGGACTGGTATTACCTCCTGTTGGTTCTATGGTAATATATCCTACAGCGTTCTCCCCATAGGGAAGCGCCATCAACTTTTCGCTGTCCGTGGCTTCCTGGATTACCCCCAGGTTTAGCATTTGCCCATTGACCTCTGCCCACATCTGATAACACTGGTTTTCTGGAAGGTTTGGCAGTTTGCTTACGTTGATATAGGATAGTTTTTTAACAGGGTTAATATAGGCTACCGCCTTAAGTTCTTTGGCCTTGCTGTTGCCTTTTACGTTTAGTCGCTTTGTCTTAGGGTTGTTAAGAACAATAAATTGGTTTCTTACATCCTCTAATTGTAGGCGCATATTTTCTTCCAAGTTTTGGATCTTACTATTTACAATAAGATTCTCTTCTTGTAGACTTTGGTTTTGGTTCCAAAAGAAATAGGACGCCCCGGCAAAAAGAAAGGCGGCGAAACTGGCGGCAATGGCATACTTGAAGAATCTCTTTCTTCCGGTATTCTCAGATTTGATCCTGTTTTGGATTCTTTCCTTTAAACCGTCCGGCGTTTTAAGGGCATGCATTTTGGCAAAAACTTCAAGGTTGTCCTGAAGCTCGTTATAAGTTGTTCTTACCTCCGGATACATAGCTATGTAACGTTCCACCTGCAAGGTTTCTTCCTGAGTGGTAGTACCTAGTAGGTACTTCTCCAATAGGTCGGTTTCCAAAAATATTTTGATCTTTTCTTTCATGGCTTTAATTTATAAACAACTTATTAAAAAGAGGAGCAACATGCTGGATCCATATAATTTTTTTAATTCCCTGAGCCCAATCTTCAATCGAGATTTAATAGTGCCCAAGGGTATGTCCAATTCATCGCTAGCTTCCTGTTGGGTCATTCCTTGAAAAAATAGGGCATCCAATACAATTTGATACTTTAAATCCAATTTGTCCAAGTTATCCTGAACGTCCATCAAGTCAGGGTTTATTCCTTCGGTTCCTAGTTTATATACGTCAGAAACGTCCATTTGGATTTCTTTGTCAGATTTGGTATTGGCACTTCTTAGCTTGTCAATGGCCGTATTGCGTGTTATACGGAACAGCCAGGTAAATAATTTTGCTTTAGAGGGATCGTAGGAATCGGATTTTTTCCAGATTTTCACGAAGCTTTCCTGTACAACATCTTGTGCCAGTTCATCGTCCCGGACTACTTTATAAGCTACACCGTAAAGGGTGTCCCCATAATGTTCATACAGTAATGAAATGGCCTTGTCATTACGCTCTTGAAGAAGCTCAACAATATGATTTTCCAGTAGTATGCTCATTTCATAATTGGATTCTCAAAAAAAAAGTTTGGATTTCATCATCCAACACCTTCGTTTGTTTCGTATATACACAAACGCTAATTTATAAAATTGATTGTTATACTTAGCGTTATAATTACTTAAATGGGCAGCTGGTAACTGTGCATTTATTTTTTGGTTAGTTTGGTTTGGTATAGCCCCTGGCAATCTTTGTCAGGGGTTATTTTATAATATTAACTTCGGGGGAAATTGTAATCTGAAAAGTTTCAAAGACAGTATTAATGATTTTTTGTGCCAGGCTTATAATCTCCCTGCCACTGGCGTTGCCGTAATTCACTAATACCAAGGCTTGGTTTTTATGAACTCCGGCATCACCAAATCGCTTGCCCTTAAATCCACATTGCTCTATTAGCCAACCTGCGGGGATTTTATATTGATCGTCGGAAATCTTATAGAACGGAGCCTGTGGGTATTGATTTGTAAAAGTATGGAATTCTTGCCCGTTTATTACGGGGTTTTTAAAGAAACTTCCGCTATTCCCCAATTCCGCAGGGTCTGGAAGCTTACTTTTTCGAATGGCAATAACGGCGTTAGAGACATCCTTAATGGTTGGCTCCAAAATGTTATTATTTTGTAGTTCGGAAACAATTGCCCCATACCCTACATGTAATTTGTGGTTCCTTTTGGTTAGTTTTAGACGTACCGAGGTTATGACAAACTTGCCCTTGCCCTCATTCTTAAAATAAGATTCCCTATATCCAAATTGGCATTCCTTATTGGTAAATGTTCTTATTTCATGGGTTGCCAATTCCATGGCCTTGCAACTTACAAGAACGTCCTTGAGTTCCACCCCATAGGCACCAATATTTTGAATGGGAGCTGTACCGGTATTGCCAGGGATCAAGGATAAATTCTCCAATCCGCCATAATCCCTTTCCAAAGCCCATAATACCAATTGATGCCAATTCTCCCCGGCATTTACTTCCAAACATACTTCATCCTCATTTTCCCATACTACTTCAATTCCTTTGATGTTGATAAAGAGTACCAAGTCATCAATGTCCTGGGTAAGTAGCATATTGCTGCCACCGCCCAGTATAAAGTAGTTGGGGTAGCTGTTTAAACTGGTCGCCTTTTTAAGGTCTGCTACAGAGTTTACTTCGCAAAAGAACTTGGCATTGACAGCTATTCCGAAGGTGTTGTAATCTTTAAGGGATATGTTCTGCTGTATATGCATTAACCCGGATATGCTTTTAAGGCTTCTTTTAGAATATGAACCGCCCTTATTAGGTCTTCTTTTTCAAGAACATAGGCAATTCTTACTTGATTGGTACCCAAGCCCGCAGTGGCATAAAAACCTGCCGCAGGGGCAATCATTACCGTTTCTCCGGCCACGTTAAAGTCCTCCAATAGCCATTGGGCAAAATTATCGGCATTTTTAATAGGCAGTTGCACAATACAATAAAAGGCACCTTGTGGTCTTGCCACCACTGCTCCTTCTATCTTGCTCAATTCAGAGATCAGGATGTCCCTACGGGCTACATACTCTTCCTTGAC
>JBFHGV010000350.1:0-4573 GCA_041582955.1 Arenibacter sp. | reverse complement strand
CACGTTTTAAAACACATTTTGTCCAAAACGAAAGAAGTGCACAAGGGTTTCGCAAATAACCAGCAGATTGACTTATGCTGTTCCCATTCGTTTTCAAGCTTCAAGTAGGACATAATTTTAATGGTGTTTGCGGTGGTCTCGCTGGATTAATAATGAATGCAGGCAAATACCGCAGGGACATTTCCAATGTCCTGAGTTTTAGATTATGGTCCATGCTGTAAGCTACTGCTACACGGACTCCTATGAAAAGTACTAGTCCAGTCTCTTAGAGTTAATACTTCATTTTTTATCAGTCCTTAATGTTGTTTTTAATGAGAAGCTGGTCGGTTGGTTGGCTTCCATCCATTTTAAACATAACCAGGGTGTCACTGCTCCAAATATTTCCAGCCTTTACCTCAATTGGAGTTCCATAAACCAGGTTTCGGTAGTATTTGCTGTAATTGGAAACATCCCAAATGAACTGAATGGCTGAATCATTATTGAAGTTAAACTCGCTTTTTACAAATGCCGAAGTACCGTTTGTTATGTTCCAGACATAAGCTTTATGGTTTACATCACTTATTTTTCTGTCTCCCGATCTGTCCAAAGTATATACCTCCGAAGTGTCCGATTGGCAAAACTCCCCTATGTCCGTTGCAATACAGGAAATGGACATATACCCTATGGCTATGGTACCGTTCAGTTCCCAGCTGATTTTGTTTTGGGATTCGTAACCACTATTCCGAAAAACGGATCGTTTTACATGCCTGGCCTCAATAACGGGTTTTAACTTACTGGTCTCCCCTTCCCTGGCCGTTCTAAACATTTTGGAAGCTTGTCTATAACTAAATTCCCGGCAAGGCCTTAAGGTGAAGCTCGATGATAATTCCTCCCCGGAGAGCAGTTTTTCATCCATATAAAATGCAACGTCCACCAATTTCTCGTCCCCATGCCAACCCCCGGTAAAATCTATGGCGTCCTTGGATCTATAAACACATTCCGACTCCCCGTTTGCCAAGGCTTTTAATCCGGTGGCTGCCATGGCAACGCCATTAAATCTGTATATATTGGCCCTTTGCAGTCTAAATTGATCGGTATTCACCAAGGCCGAGGTATCCAGTTCATGGGCTATTTCAAAACCATAGTAATAAGCCGTATTACCAGTATCCCGCACATAGACCGTAAATTTTTCGCGGCCCTCAAAACCCTTGGTCTTATAAGTAACATAGTACGCCTTATTGGATTTTTCCTCCGAAGCGAAATTGAACGTTAAAAACAGTATTAAAATTATTTGAGCCATGGTTCCTAATGGGAATTATAAACAATTTATATGGTGTGGCCCCCATAAAGTTTTACGGTATTGAGCTGTTGGTGATAGGCAGCCAGGTCTTCAAAGGAATCCAACATTTCCATGGAGCCCTGCTTCTCTACCCACTCTCTCAATTTGTCGGTTCCATTAATAATATCGATCGGCTCCTTTTCATAATTATACTCATAGGGTGGTTTTAACCATTCAAAATCCTCACCGAGATGATAGTACAATTCCCTCAGAAAAAATTGTCCTACCCGCCAGGGCTTAAATATATTCTTATCCGTTACATGGATCTGGAATCCACCACACGCCACATCGGTATATTTATGGAAGGTTGGGATGTACACTATAGGACGAAAAGTAAACCCCTGTAACTTATTTTCTAGGGCTTGGGCGTTCAAATGGTTGGCGTAAAAGGAAAAAGGTTCCATCTTGGGATGGCCCACAATCTCAAGGGGTTGCGTGGTTCCCCTTCCTTCACTTAAATTGGTCCCTTCAAAGAGAACGGTACTTGGAAAAGTAAAGGCACTTTCATACCGCGCCAGGTTAGGCGAAGGTAATAGCCAAGGCAGCTTGGTGTCCTCAAAGGTCATTTCCCGTTGCCAATCCCGCATCTTAATAACTTTAAGGTTGGCCTTTTTGGTAGTCCAATAATCCTGATGCATTAATGCAACTTCTCCAATGGTCATACCGTGCCGTACGGGTATGGGGTGTCTCCCTATAAATGATTGATATTCCAAGTCCAATATGTTCCCTTCAATATCCTTTCCATTCAGGGGATTGGGCCTATCCAACACTAGAATCTCAATATCTCTATCCCCACATTTTTCCAATAAAAGGGTAAGGGTGTAAATATAGGTGTACATTCTACAGCCCACGTCCTGTAGATCCACAAAAAGATGATCTATCCCTTCCAACATTTCATCGGTTGGAATCCTGGTTTCCGAATAGAGCGAAAATACGGGGATATTAAAATAGGGATGCATCGTATGATCGGTCTCTATCATGTTGTCTTGGGCATCCGTTGAAAAACCGTGTTGAGGCCCAAAAATCTTTACAAACCTGGAGCCGAACATTTCCTTAAAGCGGAAGGCTGCATGGGCACATTGGGAATCTACGGAGGCATTGTGGCACAGCAAAGCTACATTGCCCTTAAAACGCCTATGATCGTTTATCAAAACCTCTAAACCAGTGGTGACTCTTTTCATTTTGTGTGGTTTTAGCAAAGTTGATTAGCCCGAGACTACTTACTGTTCGCCTCGGGCAATCTAACAACTAACTCTAACAACTAATGCTAACTCTAATTAACATTACTTTTCTACTCCCAGAAAGGCCCTATGGTGATGGAATAATTTCAATAAGGCACACTTCCCTGGGTTTTAATTGATGTTCTACGGTAATGGCATAGTCCTTATAAGAGGTCAACAATTTCCTGCCATCATTGTTTATTATATAGATCTCCCCACTCGAAGGAAGGTCGTAATCCTTGGTGTCCACATCAAAGTTAATGAGCATATGCTTTTCACTTATACTGGTCAAGGCTATACCAACATTGCCATCATCGGCTTTCCATGCCCCGGCATATGCCAAGGGGTACTTCTTTTTATAAGCGGTAACATTCTTGCCCTTTCTTCCTGCGTAAATGGACAATTTGGAAATATTCAGCTCCTCTTCCGGAATTTGCATGGAGGGCGCTCTTAAGAATTTTCCGTGTAATAGATACTTTAGTCCTTGATATCTAATTTTTGCCAAATTCAGTAAATAATCAATTTCCTCTTTTCTTTGGGTATCTAAAAAACTGTGGTAATTGGAAATGGTCGGCTGCATTCCCCAAACATAGGACCTGGCCTGCTCCATTAAAAATTGCTTGTTAAATATGGGGTCCAAAGGTTGTTCCTGACTCTTGGGGGCAAATTCAATAGGCCATAACTCGTCATAAGGTGGCGTTACCAAGGACGAATAATTACCGTAGGTAATGGCATATTCATGATATACCGCCTGAAAAAATGGAATGGTTTCCCATTGACCAATACCGGAATACCGTTCCCTACTGACTTGTAGGGTCAAGAAAAGATCCAGATAGGGCATCCAACTTTCGTTACCATGCTCCCCTGCCAAAATGGGTTCCTTAACAATAGAAATTTTAGAACGAATTTGATCTGTAAGCAATCCAAAATTCTTCAACCAATAATTACCGTTACCTATTTCATGTCCGTGAGTTTTATCATAGCACACTTTTGTCATACAGGCCTGGTCCATATACACACCATTGGTACCATAGGTATTTACAGCGCTTTCGGACAGAGAGGTATATTTATCTTTCCAGAATTGGGTTCCCATACACATGTTTGTGAGGGAATTGCCCGTAAAAATATTATAGGCATGGGATCTGAGATTCCCATTAATATCCTTTACGGCATGTACCGCTGCATTTTCGGTTTTCCAGCTCTCCGTAGAATCTCCCCATTGAAAGGAATTCATATAGACTATGGAGTGTACCCCTTTTTGTTGCGCCAACTTCATCGCCTTGATAAAAGACTCCCCTCCTTCCCTTGGCGGAAAGTATTCCGGAAAACCTTCATCATAGGAGCATCCATGCCACCAGTGCCAAAATACATTGACAGGTAACCCCAATTTTTCTTTTAATTCTGTAGCCGGCAACAGGACATTATCGGACCTACCCCTATTCCATACCCACAAAGCGGTTTCCTCCAACCAATCTGGATTTAGACCTTTCTTAAACCTGCTTTCAGCGGACCATTTCTGTTGGGAGCCCCATTCCCTATACTCTTCGGCAGCGGTAATCCAATCTCCCTTAAACGATCCTATTACAACTTCATAGGTTGGCGAATATGAATTGGCATTGGCATCAAAGGAAGGATAATTGGACATTTCATAAGTTAAATTATTGGCCTCGTCCAAATCAAAGGAAAAACCTTTCCTGTAGGTAAGTGTATCGTTCGAAGCAAGATATAGACCAATTTTATCGGCATTATACAATGCCAAACATTGTAATGAAAGATGATCAGGGTAAACCCACTCCATTCTCTTTTCTTCCGTTTTTTTTGCCGAAAGAATTCCCCTCGGGTCTGTTAAAAGTTCTCCCATTATTTTGGGAAGGGCCAATTTTTCCTGCCCTAAATCCTTAAACCCATTAATCTTGGGAAAGACCACCGTATTGATTTCTTTGCCCTGTGTGCCATCCAGGGAAATTTTCCAATAGGACAAGGCCTTGTCCCTATCGAGTTTAATTTTTGCGGTAACGGTGAGTTCCTTATTGTT
>JBFHGV010000349.1:0-4577 GCA_041582955.1 Arenibacter sp. | reverse complement strand
GTTAAATGTATCTTAAAGTTGCAAATAAACAGTTTCACAAAAAAAGGGAATGCAAAATGCATTCCCTTTAACCAAACCAACTTAAATATAAGTTTTCACTACTCTTCTATTTCATCTTCAAATTTTGTATCGGCCATTCTAGTCCTTATTACATCAAAATCCCTATACTTGTTCTCTTTTTTCTCTTCTACCTTATCGTAGTCAAAAACAAGGAACCGACCAGAATTCATTTGATCTATATTATCAAATGAAAAAATATTGTTATTCTGAATTTGCAAAATCTGCAAACTGGCCAATTGGCCAAACTCTTTTGGAATTTCCCCTCCAAGTTGGTTATTGGCCAACACCAACTCTTTTAGTTGTCCCAATTTTCCTAGTTCTCCGGGAATAGCCCCATATAGTTTATTCTCAAAAAGCCCTAGACTCTCTAGCTTGGAAAGCTCCCCCAGGGAGTTGGGTATACGACCTGTAAGGCTATTGCTAGACAAATTGAGTTCTTCCAATTTTTGCAAATTCCCTAGACTCTCAGGAATTTTTCCGCTAAGAAAATTGTTAAATGCAGTTAGCTTTACCAAGTCCTGCAATTTCCCAAGTTCTGAAGGTATCTCACCTTCTAACCTATTCATCTCCAATTTTAAAACCTCTAACCTTTTTAATTCGGAAATGCTTTTTGGAATCTCTCCGCCAATTACATTGAAAGCAAGATTTAAATGTACCAAATGCTTTAACCCTCCTATTTCTTCCGGCAGACTGCCCACCAGATTATTCCTAAAAAGATTAATTTCTACCACATGACCGCTCTTTATGGTAACGCCGTGCCAAGTAGATATATCGGCATTTAAATCCCATTTATTGTTCCAGTTTTCACCATCAGTACTCTGGTACAAGGCCAACAAAACATCTTTTTCGCTTTTTGGAACCATGGCATATAGTCCGGATCCAAACACCATACAGCATATAACTATGGCCAAAGAGCAGCTTGTTTGTAATTTTTTAACTTTCATATTTCTATCTTTATTATTCTATATTATCTTCAAACCTTGTCTCTGCAGTTCTAATATCCTTTTCACCAGGTAAATTCTTTACATCAAAATTTCTAAAACCACTTTCCCCATCATGATCGAAAAGCGCAAAGTTATCAGCAGTATTTACCTTTCCTAGGGATTGCTTGTCAAAACTGTTCTTTTGTAGCTGCACCAGCTCCAAATTAGGGAGGTTTAACAAATCCTCTGGAAAATTGCCTTTAAAATTATTTTCAGCCAAAACCAACATTTTTAAGTTGGTAAGTCCATCCAAGTTATGGGCTATCTCTCCCCCTAATTTATTATCGCCCATTTCCAGGCGCTCCAAATTTTTTAAATCCCCAAAGGTCATAGGAATACTACCGCTTATACCGTTATGGGAAAGCAAGATAACCCTGAGTTTTTTTATCTTTCCCAAACTCTCAGGCAATTCACCTGTAAGACTATTGTTGAACAGGTCCAATACCGTAAGCCGCTGTAATTCCCCTATGTTTTCCGGAAGACTACCGGATATCTTATTTTTTCCCAGTCTTAAAACAACTAAATTCTTTAAGGACGTGATATTCTCTGGTAGCGTTCCGCTAATTTTATTTAGCGCAAGGTTCAATACCCGTAAATGCTTAAGATCTCCAATGGATGCAGGCAGGCTCCCCTTGAGGTTATTGCTCATTAAATCTACGGAAACCACCTTATTCCCCTCCACTGTGACTCCTTCCCATTCCGAAACAGGAGTGCTCAGGTCCCAATTTTTGGTCCAGGAATCACCCTGTGTACTGGTATAAATGTCTATAAGCGCATTTTTTTCCTGATCGGATATTTGACCGGATAAAAATTGAGCTATAAAAACAAACAGCATTAAGATGCTTTTTTTCATCATTTTGCACAATGCCCCATACGAGACTTAAAGAATTACCTTACAAAATAAGATTATAGTAAGGTAAACGGCAAAAATATTCGACAAAATGCCCCCGTATGTAGCGTTTTTGTGGTGTAGATGCTAAATGTTGTGGTGTACGAAGTGCAAAACTAGGGTCCAATTTAACTACAAAGCAAATTCTTCCAACTCCAAGGTAATTTTTTCCCAGGTTTTCATAAGAGTTTCCAGCTCTTTTTTCTTGTTCTGATACTTGTCAAAAAAATTGGGCTCCGCAATGGTCTTATCATAATCCATTAGTAAATCTTGATCAATACGGGCAATTTCCTTTTCCAACTTAGCGATATTACTTTCAGTGGAACTAAGCTTGTTTTTGAGGGATTTTATCTTTTTTTGATCCTCAAAAACTATATGCTTCTCCTGAGGTTTGTCTTTCTTTTGTGTTGGGACATTTTTCTTCTCAATGGCCCTAAAATCTTCCACCTTACGTTGTTCCAAATAAAAATCAATATCCCCCAGGTACTCCTTAATTTTGCCATCCCTAAATTCATACACCTTATTGGTAAGCCCTTGCAGGAAATCCCTATCGTGACTCACTAAAATTAGCGTGCCGTCAAAATTCTGCAAAGCTTGCTTAAGAACGTTTTTGGATTTGATATCCAAATGGTTGGTAGGCTCATCCATTACCAAAACATTAAAGGGCTGCAGAAGCATTTTAGCCAAGGCCAAACGGTTTCTTTCCCCTCCCGACAGGACCTTTACATATTTATCTACCTCATCGCCCCTAAACAGAAAGGAGCCCAATATATCCCTTACCTTGCTCCTATTCTTTTCATTGGCAGCGTCAATCATGGTATCCAGTATAGTCTTATTGCCATCCAAGTATTCTGCCTGGTTCTGTGCAAAATATCCTATCTGCACATTATGGCCAAGCTTAAGGTGCCCCTTATGCTGCAGTTCCCCTACCATAATTTTAGCCAAGGTAGATTTACCCTGACCATTTTGACCAACAAATGCCGTTTTGGAATCCCTTTCAATTAAAAGATCTATTCCTTTAAGCACATGGTTGTCCCCATAGCTCTTTTCCAGACCTTCCATTTCCGCTACCACCTTTCCTGGGGTAACAGATACCTGAAACCTTAAATTCATTACACTGTTATCATCCTCATCCACTTCAATACGCTCCATCTTATCGAGCTTTTTTATGAGGGATTGGGCCATAGATGCCTTGGTAGACTTTGCCCTGAATTTCTCTATCAATCGCTCTGCCTGCTGTATTTCCTTTTCCTGGTTCTTTTGAGCGTTCAACTGCTGCTGCTTTATCTCATTTCGCAGTACCAAGTATTGGGAGTAGGGCTTGCTATAATCGTAGATCCTACCAAGGGAAATCTCAATGGTACGGTTGGTTACATTATCTAAAAACATCTTGTCGTGAGACACTATCATTACCCCACCGCTATAATTTTTTAGAAAATTTTCTAGCCAAATAATGGATTCTATGTCCAAGTGGTTGGTTGGCTCATCCAGCAAAAGAACGTCATTACTCTGTAACAAAAGTTTTGCCAGCTCTATCCGCATCCTCCATCCACCGGAAAAAGTTTCGGTTTTACGATCAAAATCCTCCCTCTTAAAACCAAGACCCAACAATACTTTTTCGGTTTCACCTTGGTAATTATATCCTCCTAAAATCTCATAATGATGCGTAACATCGTTCAAATCTACGATGAGTTGGCTATACCCTTCACTTTCGTAGTCTGTACGTTCTGCCAGCTGATGGTTGATCTCATCCAGCCTTAGCTCCAACCCTTTAATTTCTTCAAAGGCCTGCTGGGCCTCTTCCAGTACGGTCCTGCCCAGATCAAAATCGATATCCTGGCGCAAGAACCCCATCTTAAGATCCTTATCACTGGCTATAGTCCCGGAATCTATAGGCATATCCTTGGCCAAGATCTTTAAAAGGGTAGATTTTCCTGCCCCATTTTTTCCAATAGGGCCAACCCGATCCCCAGAGTTTAATCTAAAGGATATTTCTTCAAATAAATATTCTCCCCCAAAGGAAACGGAAAGGTTATGGATATTGAGCATAATATGTGACTAATGTTACAACGATTAATTAAGTAAAAATGTACTTTTACATAAACTTTTGCAAATGTTAAAAAAAGGAAGCAAACTCTACAGCATTTTAACAGGAACTTGTCCTAAATGTCAGGAAGAGAGTATGTACAAGGACAAGAACCCATATCATATGGGCAATATATTCAAAATGAACGAGCGTTGTTCACATTGTGGCACCAAATACAAAATTGAACCCTCCTTTTTTTATGGAGCCATGTACGTGAGTTATGGGGTAGGGGTTGCATTTGCCGTAGGCACTTTTATTATTGCCTTTTTAATGTTCAAGGCTACCCTGATCCATTCATTTATTGCCATAATTGCCACCTTAATCGTTTTTATGCCGTTTATAATAAGGGTTTCCAGAAACATCTGGATCAATTTCTTTATAAAATATGACCCCAAAGCAGCCAAGGTCAACTCCTAAAGTGCTTGTCAGTAAAACGTGCAAGGTTCATTTCCAAATCCAAAGTTTGGTCATTTTCTATAAAATCGTACAATTTCTTGGATACGGTAGGGGCTATTATCACCCCTCTGGAACCAAGACCATTCAATAAAAACATATTGCC
>JBFHGV010000348.1:0-4592 GCA_041582955.1 Arenibacter sp. | reverse complement strand
ATCCTTATCCACAGCTCTCCAATGAGCCAAGTGCACCTTATTGTAATGAAAGGACGGCGGTATAATGTTAATATGAACTCTGTGCGGAATTATTTCCCTCATAGGGCTGTAAAATTGAGTCCTACCTAAAGTATAAAACACAAAGGTTTTAATCATTTACACCTTAAAGAGCTTATTTGCTTTTTTCACCTACAAAATTATCGCTCTGATTCTTAAAAAGAACATTAAAGGTGGTTAAACTACCATAAATTCGGGTAATATACTGTTGTAGGTCCACTTTTTCCTGATCGTCCAAATTTTTACTACTATTTATTTTCTGTTCCATTACCCTGATGCGGTCCCGGACCATTACAATTTTATGAAAAAAGGTATTCATTGGAATTTCCTTTTCCGTTAAATTGACATCGCCAGGCTTTAAAACTAGGCTTCCGCCCTTCCATTTATCTGCAATTGGCGTAATAGCGCTGGCATCGCTCCAACGTTTTAAGATGGCGATCAACGACTGTTCTACCTCTGAAAAACTAATAGTATCCACTTCATCCTCCACAGCTTCCACAACCTCAAAATCTGAATCCAGATCTATAGTTTCCAGTCCATTCTCTATAAAAGTGACCCAATAATGTTTAGAAGTAACATTGGTGATTACCCCTTTGCCGTATTCCCCATGGTTAATTCGCGAACCAATTCCTAAAAGTTGCATTTAAAAATAGTTTTTGGTTAAGTATGCTAATTTATAGCTAAGCATTTAATCTACAAAAAACTAAATACCCCCAACTTCATTATTAGGTATCAAAATCGTAACTTCGCGCCATTGCTATAGAAAATGATCAATTACGAAGAGAATATAGAGGTTAAGGGCGCTCGTGTGCATAACCTTAAAAATATAGATGTTACCATACCGAGAGAAAAACTGGTGGTTATAACCGGCTTGTCCGGTAGTGGAAAATCTTCCTTGGCCTTTGATACTATTTATGCCGAAGGTCAGCGACGGTATATAGAGACCTTTTCTGCCTATGCACGACAATTTTTGGGCGGATTGGAGCGTCCGGATGTAGATAAAATAGACGGACTATCACCCGTAATTGCCATAGAACAGAAAACCACCTCTAAATCCCCCAGGTCCACGGTTGGTACCATCACCGAGATATATGATTTCCTCAGACTTTTGTTTGCCAGGGCCAGTGATGCCTATAGTTATAACACTGGCGAAAAGATGGTGAGCTATGATGATTCACAGATAAAGGATCTGATCATATCTGCCTATAAGGATAAAAAAATAAATATACTGGCACCTGTTATTAAATCTAGGAAGGGGCACTATAGGGAGCTTTTTGAACAGATCGCAAAGCAAGGATTTGTTAAAGTTCGTATTGATGGGGAAATAAAGGATATTGTAAAGGGTATGAAGGTAGACCGCTATAAGACCCATGATATCGAAATTGTTATAGATCGACTCAAAATAGTGGATAGTTCAGAGTTGGATAAGCGTATTTCAGAAACCATAAATACCGCCATGTACAGCGGGGACAATGTGTTGATGATATTGGAGGAAGGAACGGATGAACCACGATATTTTAGTCGTGATCTTATGTGTCCCACTACCGGAATCTCTTATCCTTCCCCGGAACCCAACACCTTTTCCTTTAACTCACCCAAAGGTATGTGTCCAGATTGCAATGGTTTGGGCCATGTACACGAGGTAAATGAAAATAAGATTTTCCCAAATAAAAAACTTACGATCAAGAGCGGAGGAATAGCTCCTCTAGGGGAGTACAAAAGTTCTTGGGCTTTTAAACAAATAGAAATCATTGCCCAGCGCTATAATTTTGATCTTAATACCCCAATAGCCGACATACCTGATGAAGCCATTAAAATATTGCTCTATGGAGGAAAGGAGAGTTTTGAGGTAGATTCAAAAACCTTGGGAGTAAAACGTCTTTATAAAATAGATTACGAGGGGATATCCAACTTTATAAAAGGACAGTTTAACGAGGCTGGCTCCACTTCCATAAAACGTTGGGCAAAGGAATACATGGACAAGATTAAGTGTCCCAGTTGCGAGGGCTCTAGACTAAAGCAGGCTTCCTTAAATTTTAAGATCAACGAGAAGAATATAGCCGATCTGGCGCAATTGGACATTGCAGAGTTGGCTGATTTCTTTAATGGGCTGGACAAAAAATTAAAAGGTAACCAATTAAAGATTGCAGAAGAAATTATTAAGGAAATCAAGACTAGGGTTCAGTTTTTACTGGATGTTGGCTTGGATTACCTCTCCTTGGACCGCAGCAGTAAATCCCTTTCTGGAGGGGAAGCCCAGCGAATACGATTGGCCACCCAAATAGGTTCCCAATTGGTTGGGGTTCTCTATATTCTTGATGAACCCAGTATTGGCCTGCACCAAAGAGACAATGAGCGCCTTATTAAATCCTTGGAATCACTAAGGGATATTGGTAATTCGGTAATTGTAGTGGAACACGACCGCGATATGATAGAACGGGCAGATCACGTCATTGACATTGGTCCAAAGGCAGGGAAACACGGTGGGGAAATAATTTCGGAAGGCAAGCCGGAAGCGCTTAAGAGCCATCATACCCTGACCGCCGACTATATTACGGGTAAATTAAAAATAGAAGTACCCAAGAAACGTAGGGAGGGCAATGGTAAGTCCATAGAACTCACTGGATGTACAGGTAACAATCTAAAAAATATATCAGTTAGCTTCCCCTTGGGAAAAATGATAGGGGTAACAGGAGTATCGGGCAGTGGAAAATCTACCCTGGTCAACGAAACCCTATACCCTATTTTAAATGCTTATTATTTTAACGGTGTTAAAAAACCAATGCCGTATAAAAAAATAAGTGGATTGGAACATATAGACAAGGTAATAGACATTAACCAGTCGCCCATAGGACGAACCCCTCGTTCCAATCCGGCTACTTATACCGGTGTTTTTAGTGAAATAAGATCTCTTTTTGCCAAAACCCAAGAAGCGGCAATTAGGGGGTACAAACCTGGGCGTTTTAGTTTTAATGTGAGTGGCGGGCGTTGTGAAACCTGTCAAGGGGGAGGTTTACGTATTATTGAGATGAATTTCCTTCCAGATGTATATGTAGATTGCGAAACCTGTAATGGGAAGCGGTTTAATAGAGAAACATTGGAGATCAGGTATAAAGGCAAATCTATTGCCGACGTATTGGAAATGACTATTAATGAATCTGTTGCTTTCTTTGAGAACATCCCAAAAATATACCGTAAATTAAAGACTATTCAGGATGTGGGGCTAGGGTATATCTCCCTTGGCCAGCAATCCACTACCTTGTCCGGAGGTGAGGCACAGCGTATAAAATTGGCAACAGAACTATCTAAGAGGGACACTGGAAACACCTTTTATATATTGGACGAGCCTACAACTGGACTTCACTTTGAGGATATCAGGGTACTAATGCAAGTGCTTAATAAATTGGTGGACAAGGGGAACACTGTCTTGGTCATAGAGCACAATATGGATGTTATAAAAATGGTAGACCATATAATAGACATTGGTTATGAAGGTGGGAGAAACGGCGGCAAGGTGGTAGCCGTAGGTACACCCGAAGAGGTAGCCTTGGACAAAAAAAGTTACACCTCAAAATTTCTAAGAAAAGAATTAGGTTTGTAAAAATTACTTCTCGTTTGTAATACTATTTTATATGAAATGGCATTATATAACTAGGATAGCGATTGGTTAAATTCAATAAGGAAAAGAGATCTAGATGAGAAAAGAACAACATCACAAAGGGTGGAATGAAATAAAAACAAACGATTCATGGGCCTTGTTCAAGATTATGGGCGAATTTGTAAATGGATTTGAAAAGATGAGCGCCATAGGGCCCTGCGTTTCCATCTTTGGGTCTGCACGGACAAAACCTGGGGACAAATACTATGAATTGGCAATCAACGTTGCCAGAAGTATTTCTGAAGCGGGCTATGGAATTATCACTGGTGGTGGCCCTGGGATTATGGAAGCCGGAAATAGAGGTGCCCATTTGGCAGGTGGTACATCGGTGGGGCTAAATATAGATCTTCCCTTTGAACAGCATGACAACCCCTATATTGATGGAGACAAAAGCTTGGATTTTGATTATTTTTTTGTTAGAAAAGTAATGTTCGTAAAATATTCACAAGGTTTTGTAGTAATGCCAGGGGGGTTTGGAACCTTGGACGAACTTTTTGAAGCCATTACTCTTATACAGACCAATAAAATTGAAAAATTCCCGATAATTCTGGTAGGTTCCGAATTTTGGACAGGATTGATAGATTGGATCAAAAGTACGATGCTCACTGTTGGC
The DNA here is from genome assembly GCA_041582955.1 of Arenibacter sp. Lineage (GTDB taxonomy): Bacteria > Bacteroidota > Bacteroidia > Flavobacteriales > Flavobacteriaceae > Arenibacter. The sequence goes on along the minus strand of JBFHGV010000348.1, from coordinate 264 downwards.
AATATAAGTCCCACGGATTTGGATTTGATTAAAATTGTAGATTCTGAAGAGGAGGTTGTAGAAATCATAGACTCCTTTTATAAAGGAAATATACTTAGTCCTAATTTTTAATAAACAAAAATACTTGAAGTTGGCATATATACTTAGACCGGTAGTCCTGTTGATAATTCTATTTATCTCCGGTATGTCTATTGCTCAACACGACAATAAGCTTACGGCCACCTTAAACGCCCAGACCAAGGAAATAGCCATAAAGCAGGAGTT
>JBFHGV010000347.1:0-4592 GCA_041582955.1 Arenibacter sp. | reverse complement strand
TTGGTGAATAATAGAACAATGTGTTTTGGATTTCTAATAAGCATGATTTTTTTCAATACTAGTGCAGGACTAAATGCTCAGGAAGATGAGGTGAATATCTCAACGTTGTTGGAGGAGATGGTTGATCGCGAGAAAATCACGCAATTTCCAACAACCAATTATCAATCCAAGCAGGCAAGTAGTTATAACAGGGAATCAGTTTCTCCGGATTTACCAGGCTGGTTTGCTGATAGTGATGGAGTTTCTTATGAAAAGGTCGAGGAGGTGAACGGTAAAAAGGAATGGGTGCTGATGGAAGATATAGGTCCGGGTGTAATAACTAAAATTTGGGCGGTGTGCTTTTATTATGGGTTGGACAATAAAGAGGGTGCAAATATTAATATCTACTTGGACGGCAATCCAAAGCCCGTAATTTCTACTAATTTCTTTGAACTTGTGCAAGGGAATGATTTTGTAAAGCCGCCCTTTGCAGATAAATCAACAAGGGCGGGCAATCTTTATTTTCCAATACCCTATGCTAAGGGGTGTAAGATTACCATGGATAAGAAAGCTTTCTATAATATTATCAATTATAGAAAATATCCTATAGGCAGCAAGGTGAAAACCTTTACTATGGAAGATTTTGAGAAGGCTTCAAAGGTGAGAAACGAAGTGGGTAAAATTTTAACCGAATATAGAATGCCGAAAGGAATCAAAAAAGAACAAGAAAAGTCGATTGACCCCTTAGAATCTATAATTTTTGACCTTCCCAAAGGAAATAATTCCGTTCAGGAATTTCAAATCAAGCTTACTGCTGCTTCTGATATGGCTCAAGCCCTGCGTTCGTTGGTGCTACAGTCCAATTTTGATGGTAAGGAAACAATATGGGTTCCGGTGGGCGACTTTTTCAACAATGTTGGCAAATTGCAACCTTATGATATGTGGGAACGTTCGGTTACTCAAGACGGCAACATGATATGTCGTTGGGTAATGCCATTTAAAAATAGCGGTCAGTTGGTGGTTAAAAATCTTGGAAAAGAAAAAGTAAATATTAAAATGTCCGTTACGACCAAGAAAATGAAATGGACATCCAATTCCATGCACTTTTATGCCACTTGGCAGATGGATGATCCCACGCCTACCTTTCCGTTATATGATTATAATTTTTTAAGAGCAAGTGGAAAAGGAGTCATTGTTGGTGATGAGTGGTCAGTACTTAATCCCATTGAAGGATGGTGGGGTGAAGGGGATGAGAAAATCTACATAGATGAGGATTTTGAAAGAAATTTTCCTTCGCACTTTGGAACAGGAACGGAGGACTACTATGGATGGGCCGGCGGTGTTGTTCCTACACCAGTTGATCAGTTTTCGAAACCCTTTTTGGGTAATATTATAGTGGGAGAGAAATCCAAGGGATATAACGTTTGTACAAGAACAAGGGTATTGGATGCCATTCCTTTTAGAAGTCAAATTAAATTTGACATGGAATCGTCCTGTGGCAAACGTAGCTAGTCTCATTTCCTTCAATATGCACAGACTACTTTTTGGTATGGTATACCAGGTGTAACCCACAATAAACCGGCATTGCCTGGTTTTGCCTCTGCCAACTTACCCACTATTGAAGATTTGGAAGATTTAATTGAAAAAACGAAGGGATCTCAGTATGTGGTTGATGGGGCTTTAGAGGCAGAAATGCTCGCAATTGCTGATAAAAGTGCAACCGTCAAGGAAGACTTCAATGAAATCCCAATGTGGGGGGAGATAAGCTCTGGGGCGCTTAAGAACATATGGTTTGAGGAACCAGGGGACTTTGCCGAGTTTAATATTACCGAACAATTTGAAACTTCCCAAATCTATCTTTGTACTGCTGTTGGACCTAACAGCGGTGTGTTTGATATCTATGTAAACGGAATCAAAAAAAATAGTCAAGATCTTTATTCCAAACATGAAGGGGTTACGAATCCATATTTAAACCTAGGGGAATGTAAACCTGTGAACAATGCTTATGTTGTGCGATTTGAATTTGTCGGGAACAACCAAGAAGCTAGAATGACCAACAAGAAGTTTGCCTTGGGACTCGATTTCTTTCTTATAAAGAACAATTTTCTTAAGGACTAATATTAAAAATACCAATTAAATAATTATCAATGAAGTCTATTTCAACGCTTTTTACTCTTATAATCTTATTTTTAGCGTTAAGCTGCAAAACCCAAAATGAATTTACGTTAGAAAACGAATCTGTAGCAAGGATTATAAATGTAAGTACTGACGGCCATCTATTTACCTCGGAGGTCTTTAATAAAAATGCAGGCAAAAAGTTGATGCCAAGGGACAAAGAGGAATTTAGGTTGAGAATTTCCCAAGGTACTCACATAGAAGGTTCGGATCTAGTGCTAAGCTCGGAGGATTTCAAATTTGTAAAAGTACTCAAAGAAGACAGTAACTCCCTTGGCTTCCTATTAAAAAACAAGGAGCACCTATTGGAAGTTGAGGTTCATTATGAAGTAGGAAAGGACGATTTTTATATTCATAAATATCTGAATATAAAATCGTCTAAACCTGTTACCATAGAAAGGATAGATGTTGAGTCTTTGTCCCTGGAGGATATTTATCAACCATACCAGATCAAGCAAATAACCTCTCAAGGAGTAGCAGAATGGCGACCTGGTCTTGGTCAACCCTTGTATGGATCGGAATCAGCCACCTTTTTTGGGATTGAGTTTCCCGCAGCTGACAATTATGTAGAAAATAAAAAGGGCTATTGTGGCTATTTGTGGGGTAAGGAAATTAAGGCAAACGAAATATACACTTCCCATAAGTCTGTGATTGGTGTAGGAGATGATTCCGAATATATTCAAGAGACATTCTTTAATTATATAGACAGGATTCGGATAAGGCCACTTAGGTTACAGATCCAATATAACAGTTGGTTTGATTTTTATAGTGGTGTAGACAAGGAAAAATTTAACCAAAGTGTTTCTAAGGTACATCAAGAGTTAGTAAATAAAAGAGGAGTCGATCCACTTAAGGCCTACGTCATTGACGATGGTTGGCAGGATGTAAGTGCAGATTGGTCCGACAAAGTTTGGAAGGTAAACTCAAAATTCGATGCAGATTTCTCTACGAGTTTAGAAAATGTGCAATTGGCAGATTCAAAACTCGGACTATGGATGAGTCCAGGATGTCTTTTGGGCGGAGAACCGGCGGTACCGCAACTTAAGGAACAAGGATTTGAAACCATGGGGAAATGGATGTCCATGGCCGGACCAAAGTATATGCAATTGTTGGAGGACAGGATGTTGGAATTGACCATTAATGGCGTTAACTACTTTAAACTCGACGGGATTTTTGGCCATCTCAATACTCGGGAATTTGAACTTCATGGAGACCGTTACGGCATACCTTATATGCCGCAATTGGGAACAGATAGTTTATCGGCATCGGACCCACTTCTGAACGATTCCAAATTTGATGAATTAAAAACGTATTATCTCGTTGCTGGAACCGAGCGGTTAATAGAACTTTTCAGGAAACAGCACGACGTTGACCCCAATGTTTATGTTGTAATTTCCAATGGGGCATATCTTAGCCCATGGTGGCTAATGTTCATAGATGCCGTGTGGATGATCAATGCCGGGGATGCAGCTGGGGGAAGCAATAGAACAGAAGAATTGGTTTATAGGGATGGGGTTTATTACGACACATGGCAAAAGGAAAACACTCAATTCCCCATTAATTCAGTGTTTAATCATGAACCAAAAAAGGTTAAATCGGGGGAAAGTCCAGAAGAATTCTCACAATATTTATGGATGAATCTTTCAAGGGGAACTGGTTTTGTGGAACTCTATATTAAAACCCAGGAACTTTCTGAAAGCGATTGGGATATTTTGGCCAAGGGCCTAAAATGGGTTAAAACCGCATTTCCATATTTTAAACGGGCCAAAATGCACGGAGATAATCCCAAAGAATCCGAAGTATACGGATATACAGGATGGAATGAGGATGGTGGGTTTATATCTTTCCATAATCCCTCAAGTCTCCCACAAAAATATACGGTAAAACTCGATCGAAAGTTAGGGTTAATGGAAGGGAAAAATAAATTCGTTGTCACCTCCCCATTGGAAAACGCTACGGAATTTGATCAAAAGGAATACCTAAATGGGTCTGAGATAGAAATACTTCTAAAACCAAGAGAAGTAAAGATTTTGGATTTTAGATAATATTAATTGGAAATGCTAAAGAACACAATCGTAAAACCATATAATTACCACATGAAAAATAAAGCTTTAAAAATTGTAACCTTCTGTTTGTTGGTACTATTCTTTGGATGTAATAAGCATGCCGATAATTTTTATCAAGCCGGAAACCTGAATATTGGATTTGATTCACAGGGTAAAATTACTGGTCTTATCGATGGCGATAAGAATACTGAATATGCGTATACGAGCAATGATCCTAAATCTATCTTGGCCATCAGGGTTAACGGAAATTTGGAATATCCGGCATCCTTTGATATTAAGGAAGGGGAGGAAACTATTATGTTAAGCTATCCAAAAAATGGGGTAGAGGCAGAGGTTAAAGTCATAAAAAAGGAACGGTATCTTACTTTTGAA
>JBFHGV010000346.1:0-4603 GCA_041582955.1 Arenibacter sp. | reverse complement strand
CAAGGTCCCATATCAAAAAAGGACCAGTGTGAATTTGCGTCAAATCCACTTCTGGAAACAAAATGTCCTGCCCATGGATAAAAATATGAAGGTCCGTCTGTAGGTTTTTGGCCAGATTGGCCATTGGTTGCGATATATTCCCAATCCGGATGATCAAATTTTTTAGCACCTTGTAATATATAGTTCCGATCACTTCCCCGGTCCCCATCATTGTTTAGTAATCGATGTCCACTGGGACGAACCATATGGGAAATATAACGATACATATCTTCTATAGTTTGGTTATAAAAATCTGGTAGGTTACGGTTGGCCTTATCGCATATGTCCTTGAATAGTTCAAAATTCCTGAGGGCTACATTGTGGTAATGAGAGCTAAGTTCTGTTTGTACGCCGTCTGGGTACACCTGTTTCTTCATACTTTGGGTCATGGTCTCTATGGCATAGTCCATCCATTCTGTAGATTCCCTGTATTCAGGGAAATAGGCGGCGATGGTGGCCAAGGCAGAAATTTCCATGGTAAGCCAGTTATTTTCACTGTGAAAACTTCTGTTGTAGTGGGCATGGTCAGGTAAACTGGCCAAGATCAATAGTTGGGTGGCTGGGGAGAGGTGTTCACTATCTAGGAGACCGTAAAATATTTTGGGCCATACTTTTGCCCTAAAGGAAACCTCTAGGCCACGCCATACCGAAGTACTGCTCTTTACCCTTGGATACGGCATGCTCTTAATGATAAAATCGCGCAGAAACCCATCAATATATTCTGTATATTTTGGGTTTCCAGTTTCCAAATAGGTATTGTAAACTTGGTATAACTGACTATGTCTATTGGATAACCAAGCCCATTCCTTATCGTTATTGGGGCCTTTATAATACCAATTGCGGTGCCCGTCTGGCCCAAAAGGTACTTTGCCCCTTACATTTTGTACTATGAAAACGTTGTTTAAAATAGTATCGGTGCTGGCTAGTGTGCGTTGAGAAATTGTTGGTAGCTCTTTTCTTAAATCGCCAGCCATGCTGCCATTTTTATAATAGGCCAACAATTCGTAGCTGGCCTTTACCATATCTCCGTTGCTGTGTGCCATTTTTGCTTTTTCCAAACCAGGATAATCCAAGTTGTACTGACTTAACATGTCCACAATGGTTTGTGGATAATTGGCATAAAGGTCCTCAACAGTTCTTATCTCCTTCCAGTTTTTTTGTGACGTTCCATATTGTGGAATACAAAAGATAACAACTGTTAGCCAAAGGAGTTTAAAGAATTTAATAGACTGATAATGTTTAGAAAATGGAATTGTGGTGTTGGTATAAACTAATCTTAACATGATATGGTAATATTTATATGGTGTTGGGTTGCTATTTAGGTTTTTATTGGGATGTGTATTTGTTGATTTGGATTTTTTTTCCGGGATTTGTCTGGGTGGCCCAAATATGCAGCTTGCCCTGGGCATCTACTTGTAGGCCTACTGCGGCATTAAAATTCACTTTTTTCTTGTAGTTAAAGGTTTTTGTGCCGATCTTCTTCATAATAAGTTTCTGTGAAGCCAGGTTGCGGACCAGGATTAGATCTGCATGTCCCAACTTCTTTTTTGAATAAAAGCCTATTGCATAAATAGCATTGCTATCCCTTATGAGATTAACGGATTGATAGCTTCCCCAATACTCTGGTACGGCGAAACCAGTTAGAAACTTCTGTTTCCTTTTTTCAGGGTCTATTTGGTAGAAGTCCCAATTCCGGGAATCCCAATTTGCCACTATGGCCAAATAGTGGTCGGGCATATTCAATAACCCAGTGGCTCCGGCTGTTCTCTGTTTTGGTGTTCCTGTACGCTCTATCGTGATAAGGGGTAGGGCCTTGTTCAAGCTGTTGTCCTGGTAATGGTACAAAGATACTTTGGAAGAGGTTTTTAAAATATTATCTTCAATGCCCACTATCAAATAAGGGTCACTAATTTGTATCCCACCAGCATGCCGGTAGGGATCGGCCATTAAGCGTATTAGGGTATCTGTTTTTTTTGTGGCCAAATCTATTGTCAATAAATAAGCCTCTTTCATAGAACTCCCTGAGACAATAAGCTTTTCTTTTGCATTCCTTTCAATTAGCTGCACTCCTTGAAAATGCCCGTTTTCTGCAGGGATATCAATGTCATTTTTTATGGTGATAAGCTCAGGTTTGGTACATAATCCTTCAAAAGCATTCACCACATTATTTACGCTCTGGCCAATACTTACCAAGGGAAATAGCTCAAGGTTTAGCATTATTAAAAAAATGATCCATGATTGTTTTAGTCCCATAGACAATAACATTATACTTTTTAGGCATGGGCAGTTGGGGATTAAATTTATGTGTTTCCCATGCATAAGCTAAAACTACTATTTTCAATTGTAAATAGCACTATTTTATGGTTTAAACGATTAAATAATTATATTCAAGCCAATTTTTTAGGTTTTTACTAAAATCAATATTATGCCCAACACCCTTAAATCAACCTTAGCTTTACTTGGAATATACACAATGATCCTCTGCAATTCCATGGCGGTATATTCCCAAACAAATTATTCTGTGCTAGATTTCTGGAAGTATTATTCAGATGCAGGGAATACGCTGTATAAGCAACAAAGTGAACTTTCCTTTCGCAGTCTCGCCAATAGAAAGGAATCTATAAGAAAGCTAAATAATACACAAGACTGGTTAGCTAGACAGGAATTGGTTAAAGAGAAGTTCTTAACTTCATTGGGATCTTTTCCTGATAAAACTCCTTTAAACCCTGTTGTGACACATAAGATAAAGAAAGAGGGTTATAGTGTAGAGAAACTATATTTTGAGTCACTTCCAGGGGTAAAGGTAACGGCTGCTTTTTTTATTCCCAATAGTAAAAGAAAGAAGCTGCCCACTATAATTTATTGCAGTGGGCATAGTGATCTGGCCTTTAGGAGTGAAGGCTATCAGCATGTAATATTAAATCTGGTAAAAAAAGGCTTCGCTGTTTTGGCTTTTGACCCTTATGGACAAGGGGAAAGATCCCAGTATTTTGATCTGAATGAAGGAAAATCTCCATTCGGACCCACCAGGGAGCACTCATATCCGGGTGCACAGTTGTTTATCAACGGGGAATCAGCAGCCAAATATATGATTTGGGACGGTATACGGGCAGTAGATTATTTGTTAAGTAGGAAAGAGGTAGATAGTGAGCGTATAGGTATAACGGGTAGGTCTGGTGGGGGTACCCAGTCTGCTTATATTGCAGCTTTTGATCCTCGTATTAAGGCATCGGCTCCGGAGTGCTATCTTACTACCTTGGATTATCAGTTGAAATCTGGAGGGCCACAGGATGCCGAGCAGAATTTAACCTATGGTATACAACTTGGGCTGGATCACGCAGATTTTTTAGAGGTCAGAGCTCCAAAGCCAACCTTGATGATCACCACCACCAGGGATATTTTTAGCATACAAGGTGCTAGGGATACCTATGAGGAAGCTAAAATGGCGTATAGGGCTTTTGGGAAGGAAGAGAACCTACAAAAGGTAGAGGACAATGCAGGGCACATGTCTACCCAAAAAAATAGGGAGGCCATGTATGCGTTTTTTCAAAAGCACTTGGATAATCCCGGAAATGCCAAGGATGAGGAAGTGGTCATATTTCCAATAGAGGAATTGTATGTTACCAAAACAGGTCAGCTTGCAACATCTCTCGGGAGTAAATTCCTATTTGATATAAACGTTTCTTTGACGAAAAAAAATAAAGAGGCCTTGGAAGAAAAACGACAGCGATTGAAGCAACATCTGTCTGGTCTGGTTGACAAGGTGGCATCAATCTCGGGCTATTCTAAAGATGAAATAAATGGAAAGTTGATTTTTTCGGGACAAACCGAATTTGACACCTATTTCCTTAATAAATACCTCATAGTTCAAGAAGGGGATAAAATAATTCCACTTGTAATCTTCCTGCCCAAACAACCCAAGGGTAAGTTGGTACTTTACCTAGATAATATGGAGGATAAGAAATCGGATGAAGCTTATGCCATACCCATTAAATTGGCTCAAAACGGGCTTACTGTATTGGTGCCGGATCTTCCGGGATATGGCGAATTGGGGCCGGGCTACCTGAAAGGGGATGCCTATTTTAACAATACCTCCTATAATCAGTGGTTTGCCGGTATATTGAACGGCAGGAGTACAGTGGCTGTACATACGAAAGCTATACATACCGCTGTTCAGCTCTGCAGTGAAGAACTGAATATGGGCGATAAAAAAATTATAGGGGTCAGTAGAGGCGGTTTTAACTCCAGTTTATTGCATGCTGCAGTTTTGGGATTGGATGTGACTAGTATTTTATGTATAGATCCGTTGCTGTCCTTTGAGTCTATTGTAGCCAACAAGGACTATGACCCGGCTCATATTCCGTTTAGCGTTGCCGGGGCTTTGCCTCATTATGACCTGCCGGATTTGGCAGCCGTAATGGCCGATAAAAAAATAACCCTTGTCCTTGGTAATGATGATGGGGCAATAGGTACTAGGTCCTTAAGAGCATGGGATTTTGTAAGAGAGAACCTTAAAGCCATGGATAAAGTAGAGAACTTTTCTGTGGATTACAGGGATCCAAAT
>JBFHGV010000345.1:0-4611 GCA_041582955.1 Arenibacter sp. | reverse complement strand
GCTGGAAAAGGGAACTAAGAATGGAACAACGACAGACTTTGATGGTAATTTTACCATACAAGTGTCGGATGCAAACGCAGTTCTTGCGGTGTCTTTTTTAGGTTATGCTACCAATGAGATTCCTCTAAACGGGCAAACAAATGTGAGTGTAGCCTTGCAGGAAGACTCATCCTTGTTGGACGAGGTGGTCGTTGTGGGTTATGGCATCCAAAAAATCAAGGATGTCACTGGGGCAGTTAAACGGGTTACCAGTGAAGATTTTAATAAAGGAGTCGTTAATAATGCGGGTCAACTTATACAAGGTAAGGCAGCAGGAGTAAATGTTACCTCTTCCAGTGGTGAGCCTGGTAGTGGGCAACGTATCGTTATTCGCGGCCAAGGAACTATTCGGTCGGGTTCAGGACCGTTATTTGTATTGGATGGATTCCCATTGGGCTTGGCAGGTACTGGTTCAGGGGAAAGCCCTTTGAATTTTATCAATCCGGATGATATTGAATCCATCGACGTATTGAAGGATGCCTCGGCCACTGCTATTTATGGTTCAAGAGGCGCCAACGGAGTAGTTATCATTACCACTAAAAATGGAAAGGCCGGTGTTTCAAAAATATCGCTTTCTACCAATGTAGGCGTCTCTACATTGGCTCGCAAGTTGGATGTTTTTAGTGCCGATGAATTCCGCAGGCAGGTGGCGGCAATTCCAGGAAGTGAACTTATAGATGGGGGAGGATCTACGGATTGGCAAGAGGAATTGACTAGGGCTGCAATAACACAAAACTATAACCTAGTATTATCGGGTGGGACCGATAAATTAAATTATTACGCTTCTTTAGGTTTGCAGGATCAAGAAGGTATTGTATATAATTCTGATCTAAAAAGAACAAGTGCCAGAATTAACGTGACACAAAAATTATTGAATGATCGATTAAGAATTGATTACAATTTGAATACGACACTTACCGATCAATCTAGAAATAACAATTTGGGGTATAGTACCAATCCCACCTTTGATGCCTATACCGCCGATGGAGAAATTAACAATCCACTAATTTGGAACAACCCATTGTTGTCCAACAAATATAACGGCGATTTTTCTGAATCTAGAAGAATTTTGATAAACATAGCACCATCTTTCGAAATTTTGGAAGGTCTTGTATATAAACTTAATTATGGTTACGAAAATAGATCATCGGACAGGGATCAGCAAACTATTGCAAATAGTGATAGAAATGATTTGGGTTTCTTGAGACAAACATTTGGAAAATATGAAAATAATCTAATTGAGAACTATTTGACCTATACATTTGATATTGGGGAGCACAATCTAAGTGTTTTAGGGGGGCATTCCTATCAGAAAACGTTTGCTCGAAATAGTAGCTGGTCTATTGATGAATTTCCAGCTGATACAGGTATTGAGCCTCGCAATAATCCTGGCCTTGGAGGAGATACCAATATCACTGACCATAGGCCTTCGGGAAGTACTAACGAGAACGAGTTGCAGTCATTTTTTGGCAGGGCCAACTGGAGTTTCATGGATAGATATCTCTTTACGGCCACAGTTAGGGCCGATGGCTCTTCTAAATTTGGGGGTAACAACAAATATGGAGTGTTCTCTTCATTTGCGGGATCTTGGCGAATAATCGAAGAAGATTTTATGGAGGGCTCAATATTTAGTGATTTAAAATTAAGGGCTGGCTGGGGACAAACAGGAAATCAGGAAATTCCCGGAAAAATTACAAAAGCTTCATTCTCTGTGAGCAACTCTAGTAACGTAAGTTATCCTATAGATCAGAATGGTGCCTATCCCGTAGGATCGGAATATACCAGATTCGCCAACCCTGACATACAGTGGGAAGTTTCTACCCAGACCAATGTAGGTTTGGATTTTGGATTATTCAATGGTAGTTTAACGGGTACCGTGGATTATTTCCATAAAGTCTCGGATAACATTTTGCTGGAGGTTGTACCGGTAGATCCTATTGTGCCGGCTCCAACATATTGGACGAACGTTCCTGACATGACCATTACAAATAAAGGGCTGGAAGTTGCACTGGATTTTTCCAAACAAAATGTAGAGGGCCTCTCCTATGGGTTTGGTGCAAATGCCACTTTTATCGACAATTTAGTTGAGGACTCGCCCTTTACTATTGTAACCACTGGTTCCGCTTCGGGTGCAGGTTTAACCGATGCGACTATAAACGGATTTGTAAGTGGGGAGCCTATTGGTTCATTCTATATGCAAACCTTTGTAGGGATAGGGGCTGACGGTCTTTCGCAGTTTGCCGACAATGACGGGGATGGGGAGATTACCGAAAAGGACAGAACGATAGTAGGAAGCGCATTACCCGATTTGACCTATAATTTTTATGCAAATTTAAAATATAAAAACTTTGATTTTAACGTTAATTTTAATGGTGTTTCAGGAAATGAAATTTATGACCATACGGCCATGGGTAATTTTTATAAAACACTTTTGAGTAAATCCAACAATACTACAGCTGCTGCGATTGAATTTCCAGAAGAGAGCATCATAAACTCAGCTGCGGTATCTACGCGTTATTTAAAGGATGGTTCGTATTTAAGATTGAACAATATGACCTTGGGCTATTCGTTCGACACAAAATCCATGTCTTGGGCCTCTAACTGGCTGCAAGAATTTAGATTGAGTTTTACGGGCCAAAACTTATTTGTAATTACGGATTACGATGGGTATGATCCTGAAGTGAATACGGATAGTTCAACCAATGGAATTCAATCTTTTGGTATAGATAAGTTCGCCTATCCAAAGGCAAGAACATTTGTTTTTGGTGTGAATGTAGCTTTTTAATAAAAAATAAAAATAGATATGAAAAACTATATAAAATTAGCATTGTTGTTCAGCGGCATGTTATTGAATTGGAATTGTACGGATCTTGAGGAAAATGTATTGGATGAATCTTTGAATCCTAGTACTGAAGGAATTGATGAAGCGGTGGCGGCCATAGCTCCTGTATATGCAAATGCGAATAATGACATATGGAGACATACAAATTATTTTTCAATGCAGGAAATCTCTACAGATGAGGCTATATTGCCTTATAGAGGAGGTACAGACTGGGGTGATGGTGGTAAATTTTCGGATTTATACCGTCATGCTATGACACCTGGAAATGTTATAATGAAAGACGTTTGGAATGGGGTTACCAAGCATATCGCCAGATCGGTTAGTGCAATTAACGCGTTGGAACCATTAGTGGAAACAAATCCTCAGGCTGTGGTATATTTGGCAGAAGCTAAGGCTATGAGAGCCTTGTTCAACCATATATTATTGGATGCATTTGGGCTGGTATTCGTTAAGGATAATATTGATGATCAATCAGTAATATTGCGGGGCAGTGAAGCGGTTGACTATTTAATCAGTGAGTTGAAGGCAGCTGAACCAGATCTATCCACCACCACAGCCGTAGGGCCAGGTAGGATGACCAAGACCGGAGTTCAAGCGTTATTGGCAAGAATCTATTTAAATGCTGCAGTTTATAGGGATCCTTACGGGACGCCAAATTTTACTCCTGCAGATATGGACGCCGTGATCCAGTATACAAATCAGGTAATTAATTCAGGGGAACACGCTCTTTCTGCTGAATATTTTGAAATCTTTGATGATGAAAATCATACGAACAAAGAGTTGATATTTGCCATTGATCAACGTCCAGATCTAGATGGACATAATCGCATGGCTTATTTCTCTATGTCGGGAGATTTTTATCCTCTTCCGGAGTTTCCTAGTGCCAACGGAACGGATGCAGCTGCCATTACTCCAGACTTCTATCAGACTTGGGTGGATGCCTACGGGGATGTGGATCCTGCGGAGGCGGATCCCAGATTCCATAAGGATAATTTGATCAATGAGCCTGGATGTGTAAGTGCCGAGGATTTCGAAGTAGATAGAGGTATATATAGGGGCTTGTTATATGGGCTGCAACATGAGCAGGGAGGAGATCCGTTTGAGCGATGTGAAGGTGATAAATACGTTGTAGACTTGGTCGTGAATCGCAGATCCGAGGTAGGAGATCCGGTTTTTCATTCTTTGGAGGTCGATTTTACTACCAATAGTTCTCATAGTAATGGATATAGGGTATTGAAGTATGAATTTAGTAAAACTTCAGACTCAGGAAGAAATAAAGGGCAAGCCGATCTAGTTGTATTGCGTTTGGCTGATATGTATCTTATGCGTGCCGAAGCGACTTTAAGAAAAGGAGATGCAGCTGCAGCACTTGCCGATGTTAACTTTGTTAGGGCCTCCAGAACAGCTAGGCATACAGCTCCAGCACTTGCCGAAATGAACTTGGATTTATTATATCGCGAGCGTGGATTTGAATTTTATTGGGAATTTCAACGACGTACAGATATGATCCGTTTCGGGAAGTATGAGGATTCATATACTGAAAAGACAAATTCCGATCCTCAAAAACGCCTTTTCCCAATTCCACAAAGTGCTGTGGATGGAGCTTCCATTCTTGACGGGTATTTAGTTCAAAATGCCGGTTATTAGTAAGTTATAATAGTTAAACTATTGATTGGGGCGGACAAATATTTGTCCGCCCCAATCTTTTATAGACTGGTATTGGCTATAGT
>JBFHGV010000344.1:0-4612 GCA_041582955.1 Arenibacter sp. | reverse complement strand
GCTATATATTTTTGCTCAAATACAATAAGTAGTCTAGATTTGCATAAAATTTTGAAAAATGCGAAACACTGATTTATTAAAGATAGCAAAAACTTATGGTGATCCGGTCTATGTATATGATTCTGAAAAAATTATTTCTCAGTTTCAGAGGTTGACCAATGCATTTAAAGATGTAAAGAAATTAAAATTAAATTACGCCGCAAAGGCACTCTCCAATATTACTATTTTAAGGCTAATGAACAGTTTGGGAAGCGGCCTGGATACGGTTTCCATTCAGGAAGTACAATTGGGTCTCATGGCTGGTTTTAAGCCAAGTTCTATTATATTTACTCCTAATGGTGTTTCCTTGGAAGAAATAGAAGAAGCCGCTAAATTGGGGGTTCGTATAAACATTGACAATCTATCCATATTGGAACAATTTGGCAGCAAGCATCCGGACATTCCTGTTTGTATCCGAATAAATCCACATGTAATGGCCGGTGGAAACTCCAAAATTTCCGTGGGACATATAGACTCCAAGTTTGGTATCAGTATCCATCAAATACCTCATTTATTGCGTATCGTAGACCTTACGAATATGAAAATAAATGGTATACATATGCACACCGGAAGTGATATATTGGATATTGATGTATTCCTTTACGCTTCTGAGATTCTTTTTGAAACCGCCAAAAACTTTCCTGAACTGGAGTTCATTGATTTTGGAAGTGGATTTAAAGTGCCTTACAAGAAGGGGGATATTGAAACCAACATTGAAGAATTGGGTAAAAAATTAGGCAACCGTTTCAATGCTTTTTGTAAGGAATACGGTAGAGAGCTTACCTTGGCCTTTGAGCCTGGCAAGTTTTTGGTAAGCGAGGCTGGTTTTTTCTTGGCTAAAGTCAATGTTGTAAAGCAGACCACTTCTACGGTATTTGCCAGTATAGATTCTGGTTTCAACCATTTGATCAGACCTATGTTTTATGGTGCCACCCATAGCATAGACAATATTTCCAATCCGGACGGACGTGAGCGTTACTATTCTATAGTAGGCTATATATGCGAGACCGATACTTTTGCCAGTAATAAGCGTATCAGTGAGATATCGGAAGGCGATATTCTCTGTTTTAAAAATGCAGGTGCCTATTGCTTTACCATGGCCAGCAACTACAATTCAAGATTCAGGCCACCAGAAGTACTATGGCATAATGGAAAAGCCATATTGATCAGGGAAAGGGAAACTTTTGACGACCTAACAAGAAACCAAATTGACGCCAAAGACCTTTTCACTCCTGTTAAAGAAAATGCAATAGCGAAATAAAATTTACGTTTTTTCGTTAGTTTTGATAGGATAACCTGACTAACCCCAAAAAACCTAAGGCATGGAATTAGTTGCAAAGTCATTTTTTAAAATTGCTATTTTAGCGGGGTTGGCCTTTTTGCCAAGTGGCATTTATGCCCAAGAAGTAAACTGGCTGAGTTGGGATGAAGCAGCAAAATTGGCGGAAACAGAAAAGAATCCAAAGAAAATTTTTATAGATGTGTACACAGATTGGTGTGGATGGTGTAAAAAAATGGACAAGGATACTTTTCAAAATCCGGAGGTAGCCGAATATATGTCCAAAAACTATTATATGGTGAAATTGGATGGTGAAGGAAAGGAACCTATTGAGTTTAGAGGTAAAACCTTTAAGTTCGTCCCGTCGGGAAGAAATGGATATCACGAATTTGCCGCTGCCCTAATGCAGGGAAAGATGAGTTATCCTACCACTATTTTTCTAGATGAGCAAATGAACATGCTTTCTCCAGTACCAGGATATCAAAAGCCAGGTCCGTTTCTTAAAATAGCCAAATATTTTGGAGAGGACATTCACAAAGAAAAGGACTGGAACACCTACGACAGCGAAAGCAAATAAGATAATCTGTAGTACTTAGCGGTTAATCGCTGCCAATAAAACTAAAAAAGACGGTTGATCAATATCAACCGTCTTTTTTTTTGTATCTATTTAAAATGGTCCAAGGACTATTTTTATCTGCTATAATTGGGTGATTCCTTGGTAATGGTTACATCGTGTGGGTGACTCTCATTAATACCACTGGCAGTAATCTTGACGAATTTCCCGTTTTCTTTTAGATTCTCAATATCCTTGGCGCCACAATATCCCATTCCTGCACGTAACCCTCCTATAAACTGATGTATACTTTCGTACAAATCACCTTTATATGGAACACGACCTACTATACCTTCTGGCACCAATTTTTTAATATCGTCTTCCACATCTTGGAAATATCTGTCCTTACTACCTTGTTTCATAGCTTCAACAGACCCCATCCCCCTATAGGATTTAAACTTACGGCCTTCATATATAATAGTCTCTCCCGGCGACTCTTTGGTCCCTGCCAACAGAGAGCCCAACATTACGGTATCCGCTCCTGCTGCAATTGCCTTGGGGATATCCCCGGTGTACCTAATTCCACCATCGGCAATAACGGGAACCCCACTGCCTTTAATAGCCGCAGAGACTTCCAAAACAGCCGAAAATTGAGGGAATCCAACTCCTGCCACTACTCTGGTAGTACATATGGATCCTGGACCTATTCCTACCTTTACTGCATCGGCACCCGCTTCAACCAAATATTTGGCAGCTTCGCCTGTAGCAATGTTACCTACAATCACCTCCAAGTCCGGAAATTTACTTTTAACAGCCTTTAATACTGAAACCACACCCTTTGTATGTCCGTGTGCCGTATCTATTACCACGGCATCTACTCCTGCATTGACCAAAGCCTCTGCTCTATCAACGGCATCCCCAGTAACTCCTAAGGCGGCCGCTACACGCAACCTACCGTATTGATCCTTGTTCGCAATTGGTTTCTGGGTAAGCTTGGTAATATCCCTAAAAGTAATTAAACCAACGAGTTTATAATCCTTATCAACAACAGGCAACTTTTCAATTTTATTCTCTTGTAAAATATCTTCTGCCTGCTCCAAGGATGTCCCCTCACTTACGGTAACAAGATTCTTTGTGGTCATTACCTCCGATATAGGGCGGTCATTGTTTTTTTCAAAACGCAGGTCCCTATTGGTAACAATACCAATAAGTTTACCTTTATCATCTACAATAGGTATCCCCCCAATGCTAAATTCCTTCATATTGGCCTTGGCATCCTTGACCAAGGAATCTATAGGAAGTGTAACGGGGTCAATGATCATACCACTTTCCGCACGTTTTACCTTACGAACCTTTAAGGCCTGCTGTTCTATGGTCATGTTCTTGTGCAACACGCCAATGCCACCTTCCTGCGCAATGGCTATGGCCATGCGGGACTCCGTAACCGTATCCATAGCCGCCGAAACGATAGGAACGTTGATGGTAATATTTCTTGTAAATTTTGATTGAATATTGACTTCCCTGGGAAGTACTTCCGAAAAAGCGGGAACTAATAGTACGTCGTCATACGTTAGACCTTCTCCGACAATTTTATTTAGGTGAGCTTGCATAGCAATTAAAGATTAATTGCGTGCAAATATACTACATTTAAAGGAACTAAGGAACAGTTATAAAATTAATTGGCCTCAACGGTTTTTTGACACAGTTGATAAAACACCAATAGGGCCGAAATCGTATAGGTAAGCGTCATAAGGAAACCAGAAAAAATAACTACATATTTCATCCATAATAGGCCGGACCACATCAAATAAATACCGCCAAAAGTTAGTATAACAGACAAAAAAGGCTCAATGGTAAGAAACATTTTAAGTTTTTGTGGAAGCTTGGTAAGCCAAACCAAGGCCCCCAATAGAAAAAAAATTAATGACATAGATAGAATGTGGGTATGGATTATAGTGAGCATTTCCCTCTCCCCTTTCTTAAATTTCATCACCTCGGCCTCCTCATCATCTTCATTGCCCATATAATTCTCCACGATGCCGTCTGGAGAAGAGGTACTGGTTTGGGAAACAAACAAGAGTCCGGTATAAAACCCTACACTTAAAACTAGAACAAAAGTGGCCACAAACCATTTTATCCCCTTTGGCAATACAGCTAACAGACCATTATAGTTCATTAAAGAATATTTTTTTCTTGAAGTATCCCAACGGTCTGCAGTAAATTATCCATTGAGTTGGTCATAGAACGTACTGATATGGTAGCCCCAGATATACCATCTATATTGGTCTCATAGTCTACCCTGTCCTGGCCGGTTTTTCCCATAAATTGTTGCAACCATCTTTTGCTGCCGATTTCGCCACCATATTCTTCTCGATATATGAGAATTTTGGAATGAACAACGCTCAATTTATCATTGAACACCACCAGATAATCAAAAGTAGCGGTCTTGCTCGGGGCATTGTCTACAAAGATATACCCAACAACACTATCTCCTTCCTGCAATTTAAAAAAGTTATCGGAGGTAATTTTTGCAGGCAATTGATTATTTATGGAATTGGGCACCACAACGGATGTCATAGTTAGATCATCTGTGCCAAAAACCTTCTCGATTTCCTTGTCCACCTTCTTCTGTAATTTCTGAGGCAGACCAAAACCAAATAACGTTAAAGCCAAAACCAGTACAAAACCAGTAATTTTATTTCCGTTTGTCATGCGACAAAAATACTAATTTAGAATCATTT
>JBFHGV010000343.1:0-4618 GCA_041582955.1 Arenibacter sp. | reverse complement strand
TACTAATAGGGTATTTAAACTCCTGGCCTTCACCTGTCCTAAGGGTTGCCAAAATGGTATAGACTATATTTACAATGAATAGCCCGGACTGTATAAGAGCGGTTATACCCAATGGCCACAAAATCCTTCCAAATCCAGTGCGATCAAAATCCAAATTGAAATTAAGGCCATTGAATTCCTTTAGATTCAATAGGTTTACGGATCCATGATGAAGTAGTTCCGGAATAAATCCTACAATAAAGGGTAACGTAAAAACGCCAAGTAGAAGGGAGTATAACAATAAACTTATTTGAAAATTTAAGGCTCGTTTCCCATTCATATCTACGAATGAGTGATTTTTTTTGTTTGCAGTCCAAAAGATCAAAGGCAGAATTAAATTCCCGAAGGGTATAAAATACTTGGAAAAGGTGGAGGCATGTATAAGAGCCGAGAGGTTTCTTTCGTGTTTGCTAATTGCTTGGGTCATGAGGCTAGAGTTATAGGTGTTTATGGTTATGCTGTTGTTCCCAAATAACAAGGGGTAGGTTCTGTGCTATTCTTTATACATAGCCTATTTGTGAAGTTGGGTGTAATCCTTTTTCAACTTAAAATAGGGTATACATAATAACTTACAATGCAAATATATATCTAAAAGATGGTACTATGCAAAACCAAGTACTATAAATTAACATTATATTAACATTTATATTGTTCGTCTATTTTGCATATTTTTGGATTAAATACCAAAACGTTATGGTCTTGAACCCTAGAAAAATTAATACCTTCTGCTTCTTTAAACTACCCGCTGCATGGTGGACAGGAGTACGTGTCCGATATATGGATGAAGATAAGGCAGTTGTTACGGTGAAACACGGATGGGTAAACCAAAATCCCTTTAAATCCTTGTTTTGGGCTGTTCAGGGAATGGCCGCCGAACTCTCTACCGCTGCCATGGTCATGAACGGAATTAAGGTAAGTGGTAAGAATATTTCAATGTTGGTGGCCAACAATAATGCTAATTTTTCTAAAAAGGCCACAGGTTTAATTACTTTCAGCTGTTTGGATGGCCATCTTGTAGCAGAAGCCATAACCAATACTATTGCCACAGGGGAAGGGCAAACTTTATGGATGAAATCGGTAGGGGTTAACCAGGATGGGGTAGTTGTGTCTACTTTCAATTTTGAATGGACCCTCAAACTTAGGGATTAATGTGTCAATGTTCTAATGTGGCCATTTAGCAATGTATTAATTTAATTAATGGAACATTGTAATGATTTTCTAATGTAACCATGATTAGTTTTACGGCATTGAGATTAGTAATTTTAAATCTTCGGGGAGGTTTGTACTATTAAGCTGTAATGCAGCTTCTTTTACACAAGGTATGGGATAAAATGCGCTATGCATGACAGTAAATGTATTAAGGATTTTTCCCGTACAGTGTAACATAAAAGTATTTTGGACGACATATATGGCGTTAATAAATTTTAAAACACTAAAGTATTCTAATGAACGCACACGAAATAGACTATCAAATTTTTGGCGAGGAAATGCAATATGTAGAAATAGAACTGGATCCACAAGAGGCCGTTGTAGCAGAGGCGGGCAGTTTTATGATGATGGATTCCGATATTAAAATGGACACCATTTTTGGTGATGGTTCCAACCAGGATACAGGGGTGCTTGGCAAGTTGTTTTCTGCAGGGAAACGATTGTTAACGGGAGAAAGCCTTTTTATGACCGCTTTTCTTAATATTGGTCAGGGTAAAAAACAGGTAAGTTTTGCCTCTCCTTATCCAGGAAAGATCATACCTATTGATCTCAGTGAATTTCAGGGGAAATTTGTTTGCCAAAAGGATGCTTTTTTATGCGCGGCCAAGGGGGTTTCTGTTGGAATTGAATTTTCCAAAAGATTGGGGCGTGGACTATTTGGTGGCGAGGGATTTATTATGCAAAAACTGGAAGGTGATGGTATGGCTTTTGTTCACGCAGGCGGCACAACGGCCAAGAAAGTATTGGCCCCAGGAGAGACCTTAAAAGTAGATACTGGATGTATTATAGGTTTTACCCAGAACGTAGACTATGATATAGAATTTATAGGAGGTATTAAAAATACGATATTTGGAGGAGAAGGCCTGTTTTATGCCACCCTACGTGGTCCCGGAACGGTCTATATACAATCTTTGCCCTTTAGTAGATTGGCAGGTAGGGTGTTGGCCTCTATTCCAAGGGGCGGAAAGGATAAGGGAGAAGGTAGTCTCTTAGGAGGTTTGGGAAATATCTTGGACGGCGATAACCGATTTTAACAATTATTCGCTTCCCCTTTTTTTTACGTAAAAGACATTACCCAAGGATGAATTTTAAAGATCTTTTTGATTTTCTTACCCAACTCAACCAGAATAATTCCAAGGAATGGATGGACCAAAACCGAAAATGGTACAAGACACTAAGGTTGGACTTTATTGATTGGTTAAATGAGCTGGATTTGGCATTGGCCGAGGTGGACCAGGAGTATTACAGTACCCCAGGAAATAAAGGTATTAACCGTATAAATAACAATCTCATGTTCCATCCACACAAGCCTGTGTACAAGGATCATTTTGGTGCAGGCTTGGATAAAGCCCCCAATACTGGGGATTTTTATATTGAAATAGGGCTAGGGCAGTCCATGTTGGCGGGCGGATTTTGGAGACCAGATCCCAAAACCCTCCGCAGTATTCGCGAAGCAATAGACTATGACGGAGAGGAACTTAAAAGAATTTTAAACAAAAAGTCCTTCAAGGACACTTTTGGTAATTTGGTAGTTGACGACTCCTTGAAAAGGGCCCCTAAAGGTTTTTCCCAGGATCATCCCCATCTAGATCTGCTACGCCACAAAACCTTTGCCGTGATGCACCCACTTAAACCAGAGGATATTTTACAGGACAATTTTAAGGATTGCGTGATAGCCGTATATCAGGAGATGTTGCCCTTCAGAAGGTATTTAAATAAGGCAGTTACAGTCTAAGAGCAGGTGTTTTTTGGCTTACAGGGAGGAGAATGATTTTACCAAGGAGGACCAAGGTACAACACAACAGCAATTGACCCATAATATTTAATAGTTTGGGCTTGTTTTATCGTTGTAACCCTAAAGCAATGAGGCGAGCTAGAATCCTTAGATTTGCACTATTAAATTTCAAAAACGTGAAAAACGGCCAGGTAAGAAATATTAAAAAGGAACTGTTATCGGATAATTGGTATACCTTACAAAAAATAACTTTTGAATATCAACGGGAGGACGGTAAATGGGAAGCACAGTCCCGTGAGGCTTATGACAGGGGTAACGGTGCTGCCATATTATTGTACAATACCAAGAAAGGAACGGTAATCCTAACCAGACAATTTAGAATGCCCACATACATCAATGGCAACCAAAGTGGTATGATGATAGAAGTATGTGCTGGCTTGTTGGATGGCGACCATCCGGAGGATTGTATTAGAAAGGAGGCGGAAGAAGAAACGGGGTATAAATTGGATAAGGTAGAAAAGGTTTTTGAGTCCTATATGTCGCCAGGTTCGGTAACTGAGATCCTTCACTTTTTTGTTGGATGTTACGAGGATAGGATGAAAGTGAGTGATGGAGGCGGTGCCGATGAAGAGACAGAGAACATTGAAGTATTGGAGCTGGATTTTCAAACGGCATTGGATATGATAACCAAAGGCGATATTAAGGATGCCAAAACCATTATGTTGCTACAATATGCCAAAATAAATGCCTTGTTTTCTCAATAGTGAAACAACCAATAAAATATGGAATCTTCCAATAAAATAGCTTTTGGTGGCGGATGTCATTGGTGTACCGAGGCGGTATTCCAATCCATAAAAGGGGTTGTTAGGGTAGAGCAGGGATTTGTTGCTTCTACAGGAGAGGAATCCCACTTTTCTGAGGCGGTTGTTGTGCATTACCTGGACCATAGGGTAATGCTAGAAGATTTGATATTGATCCACCTCCATAGTCACAGGGCTACCTCTGCTCATTCAATGAGACAGAAATACCGTTCCGCCATATACGTATACAACCAAAGAGATCAAGAAATAAGCACAAAGGCCTTGGAAAACTACCAAGAAGAATTTAGCCATAAATTGGTAACCCAAGTATTACCGTTTGTAGCCTTTAAACCTTCGGAAGCCCGTTTTCACAATTATTATTTTTCCAATCCCGAGAAGCCTTTTTGTGAGACCTATATATCACCCAAACTGCAAATACTCCTCCATAAATTTGAAGATTTGGTAGATAAGGGGAAATTTTAGGTTAGTAATTATCCCTGACCATTTCCAGAATAGATTGCATATGTTGTTTTACCTCCTCACTGCTTTTTCTAAAATGATTGTTCATAAAACTAAAAATCAAAGTCTTGCCCGATCTGGTCAGCAGGTACCCGCTTAGGCAGTAGTTATTGCCCAACGATCCTGTTTTGGCGTAGATATAAGGTTGTTCGGCTCCATCAAATCCGTTTTTTAGGGTGCCCGTTAGCCCACCAACAGGAAAAAGATTTAACAGTCGTTCTCTAGGTACTTCCTTGTACATCCTATTTAATATATACACAAAAGATTCCGGGGTAAATAAATTGTAACGTGAAAGTCCGGAACCATCTACCCAACG
>JBFHGV010000342.1:0-4623 GCA_041582955.1 Arenibacter sp. | reverse complement strand
GAAAGGACAATTGATAACCAAACACAAAAATCGCAATTGCTACAATTGGATTACGTTCTGCCTGTTGGAAAGGACAATCAGTCGCAATTTGAGATGGGCTATCGCGGTACCTTCAATGACAACAATACCGATTTTGATTTTGGCCTGCTTCAGCAAGACGGAAGTTTTAACAGCGACCCCAATTTTAGCAATGAATTAAACTATAGGGAGTATGTAAATGCAGCCTATACACAATTGGGTACCAAGATCAACAAATTTAGTATTCTGGGAGGATTGCGAATGGAAGCTTCTGATATTGGTATTGAACTGCTCAACACCAACGAAGTAACCAACAAGAATTATGTAAATTGGTTTCCGTCCATTTTCTTGGGATATGAATTTTCGGAAGAAGAGCAAGTTACAATAAGCTACAGCAAAAGGCTTAGAAGACCACGTTCCAGGTATATCAACCCCTTCCCTTCCCGATCCAGTAATACCAATCTTTTTCAAGGAAATCCAGACTTGGATCCTACCTTTACAGATGCTTATGATCTGGGGTACCTGAGAAGATGGGATAAAATGAGCTTTACTACCTCTGGGTATTTCAATAGATCTACCGGGGTATTTCAGTTTGTTACCCGAGAAACAGGCGATTTTGTAACCATAGAAAACCCGGACGACCTGCAGAATCCAATTGTTGTACCGGTACAGACACGTAGCCCTATAAACTTGGCAACGGAGGAACGCTATGGTATGGAATTTACCACCACCTTTACCCCTAAACGAAATTGGAGGTTAAGCTGGAACCTAAATGCGTACCAAAGAAATTT
The DNA here is from genome assembly GCA_041582955.1 of Arenibacter sp. GTDB lineage: Bacteria > Bacteroidota > Bacteroidia > Flavobacteriales > Flavobacteriaceae > Arenibacter. Next base: position 3,814 of record JBFHGV010000342.1, on the reverse strand, counting down.
AAAAGGAGACTACATCTATGTAAATAGCCAGAATGAGGAAGTGGTACAAAATTTTGATGCCAATAATTTTTCTTGGTTCACGCGTTTTAGCGCAAAATTGCCGCTACCGGGAAAAATAGATTTTCAGACCAATTTCTTTTACAAAGGTCCTTCCCAGGATGCACAAAGCAAGAACAAGGGTATGCTTAGTTCAGATTTGGCCTTGAGCAAGGATATCTTAAAGGACAATGCCTCCATTTCATTAAATGTCAGCGATATTTTTAACACCCGAAAACGAATGACCGAAACCCGTACGGAAAACGTTTTTACCTATAGCGAATTTCAGTGGCGTCAACGACAGCTTACCTTATCCTTTCAATACCGTTTCAACCAGCCCCAGAACCAAAGGGACGGAAATAGGGACGGCCGAAATGGCGGAGGTGATGACATGGAGTTTGAGGGATAATTCTACATAAAAGAGCACAAAAAAAGGGAGCCGATCGGCTCCCTTTTTTTTATATTATATCGTATCCCTATTGGTCACGCTTTGCTTTTTTAGCTTCGCGCTTTTCCTTCCATATTTCAAGGAGAGAACCTCCTATCCAATAAGGAATTACAAATGTCAAAAGAAAAATCATTAACCAAAAACCGATGGTTAAAATGGTCAAAAATGCTAAAAACCCTAGATATTGGTCAAAATCGAACATGTTTGCTTAGTTTTTTTAAATAACGGTACAAAGATATCAAAATCTAGCTTATTATACCAAGTGCGGCTAAAAATAATTAACACAATTTCAACACTACCTCTTTCCCATATCCAAGTCAGCGCAATGCTACCTGAAAATCTGATGGCCCCAAACGCAACTGCTCCTTAATTCCACCGTTATTTTTATACTATCGTACAAAAAACACCTCATCTGTTCGGCTTGGGCCATACAACATTCAAGCGATCGCAAGGACGTGTGTGTTTGTTTGTTTTTTTTTGTATGTGTGCATTAATAGGTTAAAGTACAACGTACCCTTCGTATTCCTTTCTTTTTAGGTATCACCCAAAAATTGGATACAGGTTTTTAAGGAAAGGCAAAAAGGGAAAACATCTACTTTTTCACCTTATAATGATCACTCCATTCCTTAATTTTAGGCTCGCCCAATTTATCTACCGATTTGGCGACCATCATGGAAACGGCGGCATCCCCAGTGACATTCACCACCGTTCTACACATATCCAGCGGACGGTCTACGGCAAATATTAGGGCAAGGCCTGCTTCCGGTATTCCGGCCTGTGCCAGAACAATAACCAACATTACCATTCCTGCACCTGGAACGGCAGCACTACCTATAGATGCCAAGGTTGCTGTAACAATGATTCCCAATTGGGTACCAAAACTAAGATCCATACCAAAGGCCTGTGCAATGAATACAGCGGCCACGGCCTGATAGAGACTTGTACCATCCATATTTATAGTAGCTCCAATGGGCAGGACAAAACTGGTTACTTCCTCCTCAACCCCCATATGTTCTTCTACACGCTCCATAGTTACCGGCAAGGTTGCCGCACTGGAACTGGTGGAGAATGCCAATAATTGAGCGGGAGAAATTCCCTTAATAAAAAATGAAGGGGTACGTTTGGTAAAGATCCATACAAACAATATATACACACATATCATTAATGCCAAGCCTAAAACCACGCAAACCGCGTACCATGCCAGGGCCTTAAAAAGATCTACACTGGGCGACTCTACCACCAAAGCGGCCAATAAGGCAAACACACCGTATGGTGCGGCCAACATAATTAGATCTATGAGCTTTAGGATTACTTCGTTGAATCCGTCAAAAAACTTCTTAACAGGAGAGGCCTTTTCCTCTGGGATCAAGATTAACCCCACCCCAAAGAAAATAGCAAAAAAGATGACTTGCAACATATTGCCATTGTCACTCGCCGCACTAAAAATATTATCGGGAACCAAATCTTCCAAAGCTCGTAAAGGGCCAGATTCCTTTTGTTCATTTGCTTGGGCAATTTTGGAATCGGCATCACCCTTATAGTTCTCCACCAGCTCATTCCTGGTATCCTCACTAATAGAGGCTCCCGGCTTAACTATGTTCACGATGGTCAACCCAATACTTACGGCTATGATGGTGGTTACAATGTAGATCCCAATGGTTCTACCACCCATTTTGGAAAGCTTGGAAATATCCTTTAGGTCAGATACCCCTTTGATCAAGGAGGCCAAAATTAACGGAACGGCGATCAGCTTTAGGGAATTGATAAAAATATTCCCAAAGGGCTTAACCCAGTCAGACACTACCTTAGGCCCCCATTCAAACTGTACCATTGCCAAGGCAAAAAGTACTCCTCCTACCATACCCAATAATATCTGCCAATGCAATTCCAATTTCTTCATACAAAAAAGATTTAAACCGGTAAGATACTATATACTACCCAAAAGCACCAAAAATAGGTTCCTATAATTTAATGGTTCTATTAAGCAAGGTATAATCTGCCATAACCAAAGCGGCCATAGCTTCTACTATAGGTACTGCACGGGGTACCACGCAGGGGTCATGCCTTCCCTTGCCTTGTGTGGTTACCTTATTTCCTTCCTTATCTATAGTTTCATAGGCCTGAATAACGGTTGCCACAGGCTTAAATGCGATATTAAAGTAAATATCCATACCATTGCTGATACCACCTTGTATTCCGCCACTGTTATTGGTCATTGTAGTACCATCGGAATTAAATTGATCATTATGGTCACTTCCCTTCATTTTTACCCCTTCAAAACCGCTTCCGTATTCAAATCCCTTTACGGCATTGATAGAGAGCATGGCCTTGCCCAGTTCGGCATGGAGTTTATCAAAAACAGGCTCCCCCAGTCCTACAGGAACATTTTGGATAACACAACTAATTACCCCTCCAATGGTATCGCCCTCTTTTTTTATTTTCTTGATATAATCTTCCATTTTGGCAGCTGTATCGGCATCTGGACAGCGCACCGGATTAGATTCAATCAGGGACATATCCAATTCTTGATAGCTTTTATCCAAGCTAAGATCCCCCACCTGGGAAACATAGGCGTTAATTTTCATCTCTCCCAAAAATTGCTTGGCAATGGCCCCGGCCACTACCCTACTGGCCGTTTCACGGGCAGAACTCCTTCCTCCTCCTCGATAATCCCTAAAACCATACTTCTGATCGTAAACATAATCGGCATGTGATGGGCGGTAAGAATCCTTTATATGGGAGTAGTCACGGGATTTCTGATTGGTATTGTGAATGGCAAATCCTATTGGCGTACCGGTTGTCTTCCCCTCAAAAATACCTGAATGGAATTCTACGGTATCCGGTTCTTTTCTTTGGGTCACAATGGCCGATTGTCCCGGTTTGCGCCTATTTAACTCTTCTTGGATGGCTTCAAGATCCAAAGCAATGCCAGCTGGGCAGCCATCCAATACCCCACCAATGGCCACTCCATGTGATTCACCGTATGTGGTTAATTTAAAAAGGTTTCCAAAAGTATTTCCTGCCATGATCGTATGTAAAAAGTTGTGGTTTATGTATTGGTTTTTAAAGTAACAAATACTCAAAGCTCCAAAGGTAAATCTTAAAACAGAGATACGAAAATTGTACTCTTTGATATTACAAATAAAAACAGATTTACAGCCACTTAATATAAACTTAACTATTTCCTTATTCTAATTTCATCTTGCCTTCACCTTTTAGTTAACTAGTATCCCTTAATTTGAGTAAACACTTCACCCTTGAAAAAGAGACAATTAGAGATAGCCGTTATTTCCGATATCCACTTAGGCACCTTAAGTTGCCATGCCGATG
>JBFHGV010000341.1:0-4637 GCA_041582955.1 Arenibacter sp. | reverse complement strand
GTGAAGTCATAATTTTTATTTCCTTCAATATATAGAATTTGGTGGTTCTTTGCAGTCCACCAAATCTATTACAGGCTTAGTAAAGTGGGCCGTAATTCTGACAAGCCCGGTAATCTGCCGCTTCTTGGTCCATTCCAAAGGAAGCCCAGTCCTTGGGCCTAAAAATACGTTCGGGCTCTACATTGTGCATGTTTACGGGTATCCTTAGCATGGAACATAGTGTTATTATTTCGTCACCAAAATGACCATAGCTGAAGGCGCCGTGGTTGGCCCCCCAATTGTTCATAACGCTGTACACATCCTTAAAGGCCTCACTATTGTTTAATCTAGGGGCGAACCAAGTGGTGGGCCAGGTTGGATTGGTTCTTTCGTCCAATGTTTGGTGTACCGCATCGGGAAGGTCTACCGTCCACCCTTCTACAATTTGCATTACGGGTCCCAATCCTTTTACCAAATTGATCCTACACATGGTCACTGGCATTTCGCCCTTGGTAACAAAGTGGGAAGAGTATCCTCCACCTCCAAAATATTCGTACATGGCTGGTGGCCAATCAGTAGCTTCTAAACATTTTTCGGCCTCGGCCTCGGATATCTCCCAGTATGGTTTCATGGCGGGTTGCCCGTTTATTTCCTGTTGTCCGGTACCATCGAGTGTTGATGATCCGGAATTGATCAAATGAATAATGCCATTGGCGGCCTTACCTTGTAATTTGTGGCCGGTAACCCTTTCTACGGAAGCCGTACTCCAAAAGGTGCGCACATCTGAAAACATTTGGGCCTGATTGGTCAATAGGTAGCCAAATAGCATGGAGATGCCGTTAAGGCTGTCATTTTCCGTAGCCATCATATATGGGGGGCGTATTCCGTTCCAGTCAAAGGAAGAGTTTAATATAGCCTCCATAAAATCACCGTTGGGCATATAGTCGTTCCACTGGCGTTGCCCTTGGAAACCTGCTGCGATGGCGCCGTGTCCCAAAGCTTCTTCTCCAAAGCCCTGGGCGACCAATTTTGGGTTGCCTATCATAAGATCTCGGGAAATCAAGGTCATTTTAATCACGGTTTCCCACTCCTCATCCATGCGCTCCCGTGATTTTTGTAGGTCCTTGGCATTGTAATTTTTGCCTTCCTTGCAATTTGCATGGGTCCATTTCAGGGCTTTTTGAAACTCCTCATGGTCATATATGCCCAGTTGCATCCTGCGGTTTACCTCGCTCATGTCTACGTATTCGTTGCGCATCCCCAAGTAATTTTGGAAGAAGTTCTCATTAACTATAGATCCGGCTATCCCCATGGAAACAGCGCCAATGGACAGGTAGGATTTACCGTTCATCATGGCCACTGCCAAGCCAGCTTTGGTAAATTGCAATAAGCGCTTTTGAACGTCTTCCGGGATGTTCGTATCATCGCTTTCCTGCACCTCTTTGCCATAAATGCTAAAGGCTGGCACTCCTTTTTGGGCGTGTCCTGCCAATGCTGCAGCCAGGTAAACGGCCCCTGGTCTTTCCGTGCCATTAAACCCCCAGATGGCCTTGGGACGGGTGGGGTTCATATCTATGGTCTCGGTCCCGTAGCACCAGCAAGAAGTTACGGTAATGGATAGTCCTACACCTTCCCTAAGAAATTTTTCTTCGCATTGTTGTGCTTCGGGAACCCTCCCTATAGTGCTGTCTGCAATGACACATTCTACAGCTGTTCCGTTGTAGTTTTTAAGGTTGGTGGAAAGGAAATTGGCCACTCTTTGGGCCATTGCCATGGTGGTTTCTTCCAAGGACTCCCTAATTCCGCCCAAACGAGCATCGATTACAGGTCTGATCCCTACTTTTGGTATTGCTCCCAGGTGGTTGTGATTGTTTTGCATTCTCTCTAATTTTTGTTTCGTTATTATGTATTTCTTAATTGGAATTTTACAAAGCGTTGGTTAAGGTGGTTTTCACCTTTTCTTGTTTTTCTATGAAATGGGCCAATTCTGAGTACTTGGAGTATAGGGAGGTATATTTTTTTACATTTTCTGGATTGGGGAAGTACTCTTTTTGAAAGCCACTGCCCATTGCGGTCTGGGCTTCCATAAAAGTACTATGTATGCCGGCGACTACGGCGGCTGCCATGGTAGCGCCCAGGGCACAGGTCTGTTCTGATTTGATAACCCTTATTGGGTAGTTGAGAACATCGGCCAGAATCTGCATTACGAATGCCGACTTTTGGGCTACCCCACCTATGGCGATTACTCCATCTATACGTACCCCTTCCTGAAGGAATTGGTCTATTATTTTTTTGGAGCCAAATGCGGTGGCTTCTACCAAGGCCCTAAAAATATGGGGGGCAGTTGTACCCAAGGTTAATCCCTGTATGGCTCCTTTAAGGTTCTGATTGGAATTTGGTGTTCTCCTGCCATTCATCCAGTCCAGTGCCACGGGAGCGGACTCCTGGATTTCTATTTTGCTGGCTGCTTCACTTAATTGTAACAACAGTTTATGGGTCATTTCTTCTATTAGGGCAGCCTTGGTATGTTCTTCAAGTAGGTCACTTTTATCTACGATTTCTTGTGCGGGCCATAACAAGATATCCCTGTACCAGGCATAGAGATCACCAAAGGCCGATTGGCCAGCCTCGAGCCCTATCATATTGGGTAGGATAGAGCCATCTACTTGGCCGCAGATGCCGCGAACAGATTTGTTGCCAATCTCATCTGATGGGGCAACGATCATGTCACAGGTAGAGGTTCCTATGACCTTTACCATTTGATATGGTTTTATGGCGCCACCAATGGCCCCAATATGTGCGTCTATAGATCCAGTACCTATAATTACCTCTTGGGGCAGGCCAAGGGTTTCTGACCATTCCTTTGAAAGTTTTCCTGCGATGTGATCGGAAGTATGGGTGTCTGTATACAGCCTATCCCTTAGGCCAGCTAATAAGGGGTCTAGCTGTGTCCAGAATTCTTCAGGGGGCAAGCCGTTCCAATCGGCATGCCACATAGCCTTATGTCCTGCTGCGCACCTGCTTCTTTTTAGGTCCAATGGGTTGGTGTTCCCTGTTAGCAAGGCGGGAATCCAGTCGCAGTGTTCTACCCAAGAATAGGCGGCTTCCCTAACAGTGCTGTCTGCTCGTAAGGTATGTAGGATCTTGGCCCAGAACCATTCCGATGAATATTCGCCCCCACTGTATTTGGTGTAGTCTTGGCCCGTTCCGCTGTGCGCCAATTGGTTTATTTCTTGGGCCTCTGCTACGGCAGTATGGTCTTTCCAAAGGATAAACATGGCGTTGGGGTTGTCCTCAAAACCAGGCACTAATGCCAAGGGAACAGCATCCTTGTTGACCGCCACCGGAGTGGAGCCTGTAGTAGCTATTGAAATGGCCGCAATACCATTTATAATTTCCTTGGAAAGAGGTGTTGTAATTTCTTTAATGGTTTGCTGAATCCCTTCTATATAATCCATTGGGTGCTGCCTAAACTGATTTGCCGATGGGTTGCAGTACAATCCCTGACTCCAGCGTTTATAGGGGGCAACGGCCTGAGCTACAATATGGCCATTGCTGCAATCTATTAGTATGGTCCTTACGGAATCGGTTCCGAAGTCGACCCCAATGGTATATTTCCGGTTGTTCATTATTTGCTTGCTTTTGTTGGACTTAAAATAAATTTAAACGTTTAAGCAAGCAATGTAAAAAAATAAGTTCATATTGTTGTTATGATTTTACATTTTTAACAAATGGGGCTGTTTTATGGGAATACTATAAAATTGTTGCTAAAAAAAGGCGATTATGTATGGGAAAGCTGTTTAATGTGGTAAAAAATATAAACTGAAGTAAATATTCGAAAACAATCCTCGAAGTATCGACTGTTTTTATGAAATAAATTTTATTTTTGCAGCCGCAGTTTAGAATAACGAACTGCCAATGGCCTCATAGTTCAACGGATAGAATAGAAGTTTCCTAAACTTTAGATCCAGGTTCGATTCCTGGTGAGGCTACTTTTTAGCTGTCAAAGGAGATTAATAAAAAATAAAAATTATTGATTTTCAGATAGTTACATTTTTTTGATATCAATTGGTATCAAATGATATGCAATAAAAAAGTTCACAAATCGTCAACATTTTTCTTCTGAATGTTTTCGTAACTTTAACTTGAAACGTTATGGTTTCAAGCTCTAAGATGAACTTTTTGCTGGGGATTTGACTTTCGTCTTAGATAAAGTTTAACTTAAAGATGATCGTCATGCGCTCTACTACAACATTTTCTATCCTTTTCTGGATATACGTCCAAAGAACCAAGAACAACCTGGCACCACTTTATGTCAGGATTACTGTCGACGGTAAAAAACTAAATATTAGTCTCAAAAGGCGAATCGATATCCATCTTTGGGATCCTAAAAAGCAACGGGTTAAGGGGACAGGCGGAATTTCCAAGAGTCTTAATCAATACTTAGGCGAGGTGTATTCCAAACTATTTCAATGCTATCAGGAATTACGGGCAGAGGATAAGCGTATCACCGCTCAGATAATCAAATCAAAATTCCTCGGAAATGATAAAGTAGAGCGTTATACCTTAAGGGATATTATTGAATATCACAATGCTAAAATGTTCCACAAACTGCAATATAATACCTCGCGCCTATACCTTGTTAGTCAAAAGTATGT
>JBFHGV010000340.1:0-4638 GCA_041582955.1 Arenibacter sp. | reverse complement strand
TACATGCAGAAGGTGGTAGCTTTGTACTTACCAATGCCCCCATTGCAATGCGTATGGGACAAATAGATGAATTGGCAAAAAAAACCGGTTCGGAAATTATTCCGGCCGATGCCACAAGCGTTGAGGATTTGGATAATTTGGTAACCAAATCAATGGAGATATTAGGGGGTAAATTGGATTTTGTCTTGCATGCCATAGGGATGTCGGTGAACGTACGAAAAGGTAGGGCGTATACAGATGAAAAATATGATTTCACTACCAAGGGGTGGGATGTTTCCGCTCTGTCCTTCCATAAAACCATGCAAAGCCTGTATAAGGCAGACGCTATGAACGAATGGGGGAGTATTGTGGCTTTGACCTATATGGCAGCACAGCGTACCTTTCCAGATTACAATGATATGGCAGATAACAAGGCTTATTTGGAATCTGTAGCCCGTAGTTTTGGGTATTTTTTCGGAAAGGAGAAAAAGGTTAGGGTAAATACTATTTCCCAATCTCCTACGCCCACTACTGCAGGGCAGGGGGTAAAAGGCTTTAGTAACTTTATTTCCTATGCAGATAAGATGTCTCCTTTAGGGAATGCCACGGCCCAGGATTGTGCAGATTATACCGTTACTCTGTTTTCCGATCTTACAAGGAAGGTAACCATGCAGAACCTGTTTCACGATGGTGGGTTTTCCAATACTGGGGTAAGTCAGGAGGTGGTTGAAAAGTTCTCTGAATAGGTTATAGGTGCAATATAGTGTCTTTCAGGACATTAAACCATTTAAATTGGGATTAAACCAAGTTATGCCAATTATGGGTATTGATGCCCTGTTTGGGAGTGTAGTAACCTTGGACTGTATTTAGTTTAACCTTTAGAAGTATAGTACGCAATAATGAGTCTTTCCTTTTCTTTTATCGTCCCCGTATACAATAGGCCCAATGAGGTGGATGAATTGTTGTACAGCCATTCGGAACAGGATTACAACAAGCCCTTTGAGGTGGTTATTGTAGAAGACGGTTCTACAGAGAGTTCAGAGAGTGTTGTGGAAAAGTTTAAGGATAAACTTACCATTACCTATCTTAAAAAGAAGAACTCTGGTCCTGGAGATTCAAGAAATTATGGAATGGAGAGGGCCAAGGGCAATTATTATATAGTGCTGGATTCGGATTGTATTATCCCGTCACAATACCTGACGGTGGTTGAGCGATCCTTGAAAGCTGACTATGTGGACTGCTATGGTGGTCCCGATGCCGCCCACCAATCCTTTAGTACTGTGCAAAAGGCCATTAATTACGCTATGACCTCTGTATTGACTACTGGGGGTATAAGGGGCAATAAGGCGGCAGTAGGTAAATTTCAACCTAGGAGTTTCAATATGGGTATGTCCAGGGCCGTTTTTCAGAAAACCGGGGGCTATGGAAATATTCACCCAGGAGAAGATCCAGACCTTACGTTTAGGATATGGCAGGCCGGTTACAACACTAAATTGATTGCAGAAGCCTATGTTTATCATAAACGTAGAATAGATTGGAATAAGTTTTATATACAGGTTAAGAAATTTGGCATGGTAAGGCCAATATTGAATCAGTGGCACCCTGGAACGGCGAAGCTAACCTATTGGTTTCCTACACTTTTTAGTTTAGGGTTGCTAGCCGCCATTAGTATGTATGTTTTTGGTATTACCTGGCCCCTTTACTTTTATATCCTGTATTTTGGAGTGCTTTTTGTACATTCATATTGGACCAACAAAAGCATAAAAGTTGCTCTTTTGTCGCTGGTCGCTGTACTAATTCAATTTTTGGGATACGGCTATGGCTTTTTGAGGAATTCATTACTACTATTGTTGAGCAAAAAAGCGCCTAAGGATTTATTTCCAAAATTATTTTTTAAAACCAGCTAATACGTTGATAGATAGTATAAAAAAAGGAGTCAATAAAAGAAAGGCAAAACTATTTCTAGTTTTTCTTTTAGGTTCTAGTCTAGCTTGGTTTGTAGGGAAATTGGGGGATCAATATACCAATAGTGCCACCTTTGACCTATACTATGGCAGTACTCCGGACAGCCTGTTGTTGAACAGTGTTTCAAAAAAAAACATAAAGGTTAGGCTTAGGGCCAGCGGTTTTCAATTTTTTATGTTTGGGTTTAAGAACAAAACTGTGGAGGTAGACTTGTCTGAACTGGAACAAAAGGGTTCTAAATACTTCGTTTCGCCTTCCAAGTATAGAAATCAGATAGAAAACCAACTATCTAAGTTTATTTCCATAGTGGATATGGATAGGGATACGCTATTTTTTAATTTTCAGCGACTTTATACAAAGAAGGTTCCCGTATTGTCTAAGGTAACACTGGACTTGGATCAACATTTTCTAATGGATAAAAAGCTCCAATTGCAGCCAGATTCCATTACTGTAATAGGTCCGGAAAAAGAAATAGATACCTTAGAGAGGATATTTACCCGGTCTTTGCTGTTGCAAAAATTGAATTCAGATGTTTCCAGGGATATAAAATTAAACCTTCCCAAAGAACTTAAAAACACTAAATTTTCACATTCCCAGGTTAAGGTATCGGCCAAGGTTTTTAAATTTTCTGAGCGGGTCTTTGAGGTTCCTGTTGAGGTGGCCAATGTGCCAAACGGGGTTGTGGTGCGTACTTTTCCCGAAACGGTCTCCATTTTATGTCGAGGGCGTTTGAGCCATATAAAGGAGTTGGAAAAAACAGATTTTGCCGTTACCGCGGATTATGCCAACTTAACGGAGAATAGCGATAATGTGTTGGAACTAAAACTGACGCAAAAACCAGATAGCATCAATGTGGTGCAATTGAGGACAAACAAAGTGGAATTTATATTGAAAAGACAATGATGATCGTAGGGCTTACTGGAGGTATAGGTAGTGGTAAGACTACCGTAGCCAATATGTTCAGGGAATTGGGGGTGCCGGTCTATAATTCCGATGTGGAGGCCAAAAACCTAATGAATTTTTCGGCAAGGATTAGAAAGGACATTGAGGGGCTATTGGGGGAGCAGAGTTATCTTAATGGGGAGTTGAATAGGGATTATGTGGCCAAGAAGGTATTTGCGGACAAGGAGCTTTTAAAGGCCTTGAACCGTATTGTGCATCCTGCTGTAAGAGCCCATTTTTTAGAATGGTCCAAGGTGCAAAAGACACAGTACGTGGTTCAGGAGGCCGCCATTATCTTCGAGAACGGAAACCGTGAATTCTACGATAAAATAATTTTGGTAACCGCACCTAGTTCACTAAGGATAAGTAGGGTAATGGACCGGGACGGTAGTACGGAAGCCCAAGTGGAGCAGCGGATAAAAAATCAACTGCCCGACAGTGAAAAAGAGAAGTATTCAGACTTTGTAATCCCAAATATTGAACTGGAGAAAACCCAACTAGAGGTGATGCGCGTCCACCAGGAACTACTTAAATTAGGGGCGTAAGAGCATAATTTTAACATTTTTGTTAAGGTTAGGTTAAACGTACAATCCACTAAATGTTAAATTTATAATTTTGTTCATAAATGAATAAGAGGTTATTTGGTCTATTGGTAGTGTTAATGAGCCTTTCCCTTATAGGCATCATCTTTGTCCAGAGCTATTGGATCAATAAATCGGTAGAGGATAAGGAAGAGCAATTTTCAAATACGGTCAACCAAATTCTGAATAGGGTTGTAGAGGATATTGAAAAGCGGGAGGTACAGGATTATCTTGATGAATTTTACAGATTAAAGGATAGTGTGGGAAAGCCCAAGGCCACCCACCTAAAGAATTTCTTTTTTTTTGATCGGGATATTAACTCCAATGAAATCCGGTTTTATACCCATGGTATTCTGGAGGAGGACTATAATATGGCTTCTACGTTCTTTGATATAGGCTTGGACACAACAACCTTTAGGAATATTACAAGTACTAGAAAAACTGAAATATACAAAGAGGATTTTGGTCTGGATGGTAGTCAGTATTCCTTGACACCAGTCCAAAAGCTGGAAAAAATAGGAGGTCTTTCTTCTGTGGATAAGGCTGCTTTGGATGATGTTTTTAGGGAGCAGGCCAAATCCAGGTCGATCCATAAACGGGTTTCCAAACAAGAAATAGAATTGTTTCTCAGTAGGGAACTAAAGAATAGGGGCATTACTATAGATTATGAATACGGGGTTTATAGTAAGGGGTTGCCCACAAAGGTTAAATCTAAAAAATTTAAGTTCTCTGAAACCACCCTCTACAAAGCTCCTCTGTTTAAGGATAGCGAGGGAAACACCAATTTTTCCCTACTACTTACTTTTCCTAAAAAGAAAAGGTTCCTTATCCAGTCCATTCTGGGAATGGCCATTCTATCACTGGCCTTCACATTGGTAATTGTAATAGCATATTCTAGCGCCATTTATCAGTTGATAAAACAAAAACAGATTTCAGAGATTAAATCGGACTTTATCAACAATATGACGCACGAGTTTAAAACCCCGATAGCGACGATAAATTTGGCAGTAGAAGCTATAAAAAACCCTAAGATTATTCAGGATAAGGATAAGGTGCTTAGGTATTTGCAGATGATCCGGGATGAAAATAAACGAATGCACGCACAGGTAGAGAATGTATTGCGAATTTCCAAATTGGAAAAAAATCAGTTGGATATTAGTAAGGATAGGGC
>JBFHGV010000339.1:0-4652 GCA_041582955.1 Arenibacter sp. | reverse complement strand
GGTCGCTGGCTGAAGCCGCTCAACGGCCTTTTGCATATTCTCCTCATTATAGGCGTCTTCATACCAAAACCTTATGGGTGTATTCTGCCCATTGGTCCCAGATATAATATTGCTATTTAGATTTGGAAAACCTGTCCTTCTCCAGTCGAACCAAGATTCTGGAGTAAGCCACAGGGCTATCCATTTTTGGTGCATAATGGGTTCTAATTTATCACTGGCATCGTTAAATATTTGTTGGGCATTGGCCATATACACGTCCTGATCAAAGGAAACAAGCGTATTGTTCTCCTTATCATAGACCGAAACGGCGTCACCATCGGAAATTTCATATTGATCCCAAGACAATTCAATACCCTCTGTGTAATATCCTAGAGTATTCTCAGCAATCCAACCACGGGCACTGGCCTCTGCCAAAATAAACTTAACCTCTGCAGAATTCATCAATACGGACCTGACCAATGGGTGGTAATCCTCTGCATACATATCCGTGAGGTATGAGGCATGCGGATTGGAAGCCATTCCCAAGTATATATTTTCATCCAGGGCCGCTATAGCGTCCTTATAATCATTAACGGCACCTCCCAAATTATAATCATTGGGTGAGCTTAGGGCAATAGGCAGTCCAACAAAAAGATCTGTATTCAAATCATTTTCCAGATCGGCATCGTTATTAATGGCATTGATATCAATATCGGTATAGCGCTTTACCGCTCCATTTTCAAAAACTACTTCATTGGTACTTCCTTGAACGAGTTGTACATCTACCGGACTAACCCATTTGGTTAGTCGTGGATCACCCAATGCTATGAGGTCATTAACAATGGTAGCGGAGGGCTTTCTACGATAAAATTCTGAGCGAAAACTATAATTAAGCGGACCTCCTGGCCAACTATTATAACTGTCTGTTCCCACAAAAGATACCTCTGCATTATCGGTATTATCTTCCAAAATTGGGTACTCTCCACTATTGGAAACGATAGTTGCAATGGCTGCTGCAGGGTCTATATCCCCACCTGCCTTTTCGGACAATCGCATATAGAACCGTAGGCGTAACGAATTGGCCAATTTACGCCACTTCAGGGCATCGCCCTTATAAACGAGGTCTATATCTACCGCCTCTTGAATTACCCCGGCATTCTTTAACAGTTCATTGGCCCGTTCCAAATCTGCCAGTACGCCCATAAAAATAGATTTCTGATCGTCATACACCGGTTTAAAAAATTCGTCCCCACCTTCCTCGGCCTGCAGTGTTTTACTGTAAGGCATATCGCCAAAGGCCGAGGTTAAAAAGCCAAACCAGTACGATTTCACGATAAGGGCAACCCCCTGATAATAGTTCTTAATCTCTCCGGTTTTTTCCGTTTCTGCCCTATCATACACATACTGACTATCTTTTAAGGGCTCATAAAAGGCATTAAAACTTTTGGCGCCCCACTGATAATTATTCTCCTCATAGCTGGTAAAATCGCGCTGTAAATATTGGGTGGCAGCAGAAAGTTCGCCGGCCTCAAAGGAAAGTTGTGCTGAAATCTTTGAGGATTGGGCCAATATCCCTGTAAGCACATATTTAATATCTATCTCGGTATCCGGAAGGCTGTTGGGACTTACATTTATTTCTTCCAAAGACTCATCACAGCTCACAGCCAATAACACGGCCAGTGGCAAAACCAGCTTGATTATATTTTTCTTTATTATAGTCATCATAATTTTCTTTTTAAAAACTAACATTAAGTCTAAATCCTATTGGGGCCGTCCATGGGGCTACATTCCACTCCTCAAACCCTTGGGCTCCTTGGTCATAGGCTAATTCCGGATCTATACCAATACCGGCCTTGGTCCAAAGCATAATGTTTTTGGCATAGAGCGAAACCGTTACATTTTGGGCAGAAATAAAGCTTGCTATATTTTCAGGTAAGGCGTAGGAGAAGGTAATATCCCTTAGTTTAACAAAGGAGGCATCATAAAGGAAGGCATAACCGGTACGCCAAAAACTACCACTGGACTCCACCACTCTGTAAGCGTCGAACATCTTGGTTCCCGTATCCCCAAAGTTCTCCGTATAGGTGCCATCACCATTATCTATTACACCAGGAAAGAAAGCTCCGTTATAATTGCCATTGAACTCAAATCCGCCCAGCTCCTCATTTCTACCACCTATCCAAACATCATTGTCACGGTATACAGGGTTGTTTTTAATTTCGTTGGCCAATGCCGCAGGGTCTCCGCCAAAAGAATTAGCTCCAAGTACGCCCGAAAAAGTACTTGAACTTACCCCATTCTGCCAGTCCTCAATTTTACCCGATCTGGCCATCCTTTTCATAGACTCCGAGAAAAAATCCCCTCCCTGTCTCCAGTCGATACTGGCCGAAAGTGTAAAATTCTTATAGGTAACGGAAGTATTAAAGCCAACGGCAAAATCATTGTTAAAATTACCCACCTTAATATTGTTCTCAAGTTGTCTGTCCACTTCCCATCGCCCGTTGGCATCCAAAATATTCCATCCTTTGTACTCTCCTTCCTGAACCTTCTTTATATAGGGCGAATACAAATCCCCAATTACGCCCCCTACCTTGGTAAAGGCTTCCATATCTGCACGGTTACCAAAAGAAACCCTATCTATACCATCAACCAGCTCCACCAGTTTACTTTCCTGTGTTGTAAAGTTAAAATTCATGTTCCACTCAAAATCCTGAAGTCGCACTGGAACCACATTTAGCCCCAATTCAATTCCGTAATTCTCCACATTTCCGGCATTAATGGTGGTACTGGTATACCCGGTAAGTGGGGATACGTCTACATTTAATATCTGATTTTTATTCTGGGTTTTGTAATAGGTAGCTTCCAACCCAAAACGACCGTTAAAAAATGCCAAATCGGTGCCTATTTCGTAAGAAGTTGCAATTTCTGGCTTCAATTTGGTATTGGGCATACTACTTGGTAGCGAATAGGTAAAATTATCGCCCCAATACCCTTGTGTAAGGGTGGGATTTATTAAATAGGGATCGGTATCCTTACCAACTTGGGCCCAGCCAGATCGCAATTTGACCAAGGAGATCCAAGAAGGCATTTTAAAGATTTCAGAAAACAGTACACTCCCTGAGGCAGAAGGGTAAAAATACGAGCTGTTTTCCTTGGGCAGGGTACTAGACCAGTCGTTTCGTGCAGTTATATCTATAAACGCAAGGTTCTTATAGCCTATGGAAGCCATCCCATAAACACTGTACACAGCTTTTTTATAGAGACCACTGTTGTATTCCAGTCCCCCTCTGGTAACGTTGGAAAGGGTAAATAAGCCTGGCAACACCAAATTATCGCCACCGGCAGCAAGAGTGGAGATTCTACTATTCATAATATTCCCACCTACCGATGGGGAAATACGAAAATCCCCTACTTTTTTGTCATAGGAGAGCAGTAGGTCTACATTGGATTCCCTAGTATTGGCCTTGCTAATATTATAGGCCCCAAACGGCTTGCTGGTACCTCCTCCAAAACCATCAAAGGACCAAGGTTTCAGGGTTTCTTCCTTATTGCTATTGCCGCTATATGCCACACGTGCCATGGCGTTTAATTCTGGAGTTACGGCCCAATCCAATTTTACATTCCCAAACCCGCTGAGCTTATCAAATTTATTTTGTCTTTCATTGGCCGAAAACCAAGGGTTGTTATAACCTTCCGTTACCCTCCGTTGTTGGGTGTTTTTCACCTCCCAATAATCTCCTTTAAGATCGTTGATATTGATATGGGGGGCAATATTGAACACATCAAAATATTGATTATCCCCACTTAAAAAGCGAATTGGGTAGTTGTCCGAATTGGGGTTGGACAGATCAATATTGGTAGATACGGTAACATCTTCTGTTATCTTATAGCTGGTAGATAGCCTAAACCCAATTTTTTGTAGTTCGGTGCCCGGAGAATAGCCTTCTCCTTTTAAATGGGATATGGCAAGACGGAAATTACCTTTGTCATAATTACCGCTTATACTGGCATCGTTAATGGTGGTAATCCCTGTCTGAAAATAATCCCTTAGGCTATTGTCATAAAATTTTAAGGGTACAGATTCCCCATTGCTATTCCATTGTACTGCCGAAGTACCTTCTTCCGCGCCGTACCAATGCTGCCATGTGGCTTCGTCAAATTGTCCTTTTTGTCCGTTGGTAAACCTATTTTGAAGATCTATATATTTATAAGGAACGTTAAAGGTAGCGGTAGAGGTAAAGGAGACACCTATTCCTTTTTTGGCCCCGGCACCGGATTTGGTAGTTATCAATATTACCCCATTACCTGCCCTGGATCCATAAAGGGCGGCCGCACTGGCTCCTTTAAGTATAGATACACTGGCAATGTTCATGGCACTTATGTCTCCCATTATGCTTGTGCCCCCTACCGGTGAGCCATCTACAACAACCAAAGGTTCGTCATTGCCCGCCAAGGACGTTTTTCCCCTGATATATACAAAGGTCTCCCCATTGAGGTCGTTACCAGATCGGCGGATATCCAGTCCGGAGACCTTGCTAGATAAACTTCCCAATACGTTTTCCTGGGGCACTAGGTTGATTTTCTCACTATCAACCTCTCCTACGGCATAGCCCAATGCTCTTTTTTCCCGTTTCATTCCCAGAGCAGTAACTACCACCTCATCCATTTTTTGG
>JBFHGV010000338.1:0-4659 GCA_041582955.1 Arenibacter sp. | reverse complement strand
TATCCCCACCATAGATAAGATCTGAACTCCCTAAACTAAAACCAGAGTCATCCGGCCCTTCCAAGGCAGCAATAGCAGAATCTAACAACGAAAATATTTCTGTGTAAATCTGCTCTTGGGTGTCAAAGGTCGGGAAATTATTATCCGGACCGTCAGTAGCGTCTGAATAAGGTATATTGTCCCAAGTATCTGTAGCAATCCCAAGATTTATAGCAATAAGAATATCCGATATGGCACCAATATGTGTGGCATTGGTTTCTATGGCCTTGGTTTTAATAGCCTTGATATTTGGCAAAATATAAAGGTAAACCTGACTCCACAATCCACTTGCAGAAGTCTGCCCTGCGGCCCCTCCTCCTGTAGAAACGAAATTCTGCACATAGTTTCCAAAGGCCAATTCGGCAGAACGCTGCCCTTCCATTGTACTATGAATCACCGGCGCCATTAAATCCTGCATTCTTAATTCTTCTAGGGTTGCCGTATTGGAAGGAGTATTTACATCAAAATAGTCATCACTGCAAGACACCTGAGCAACCAATAGCAGTGATAGAATTCCTGTTTTTATAATATTGTTTATCATGTTTATCATATTTAGAATGAAATATTTAGTCCCAAAGAATAGCTTTGACTCAAAGGAACACTAAGTCCAGTGAAACCGTACACATTACTACCTGCACTATATTGGTTCCCTTCTGGATCAAAACCGTCAAACGGAGTCCATAATAGTATGTTCCCAGCACTTGCGGAAAAACTCACTTTCTCCATATGCAGATCCTTAATAAATTTACTGCTCAAATCATAGGTTATACTAATATTACGGAGTTTAACCCATGAGGCGTCCTGTACCAATATTTCGGATGCCCTGTTATACACATTGGAATTTCTATAGTAATTTTGATCAATTAAAGCTGGGGTAGTGTTAGCGATATATCCTCCACTTCCATTATCCATAACACCGGACAATACTACTTCTTCATCCCTGGTCAATGTGCTTAAAGGGTTACCATTTCTGATAGAATTTCTAAGTCCAGAATCATAAAGATCCCCACCTTCCTTATATTCCAATAAGAAATTTAAACCCAATCCTTTCCATTTAAAATTACTGCCTAAGGATGATATAAAATCTGGAAAGGCATTACCAACTTTCACTCTTTCATCTGTAACGATTTCTGGATATCCATTGGCATCCAAATAGCGCTGACCATCTTCATAGCGCCATTTATAGCCATAAAGTGTCCCCATTTTATCTCCAGCTCTGATTTCCGAGGTAATTCCGGCAAACCCAGAATCCGCAAAAATAATAGATTCAATATCCTCTGGAATTTCCAGTACTTTTCCTTCACTGGTAGACCAGTTCAAAATTAATTCCCACCTAAAATCATTGCCTCTAATAATGTCTGCACTAACCAATAGTTCATGTCCAAAAACCTCATAATCCCCTGCATTCCTGGTTATTCCCGAAAGCCCAGAAGAATAAGCGGTTCCTACGGTAAAAATTTGATCTTTCACTCGTGTCTTATAATAGGCATAGTCCAATCTTATCCTATCATTCATAAATCTAAGGTCGGCACCAAATTCCGTTGATTGGTTACGCTCTGGAACTATGTCCAAATCTCCCAATAAGGTACTTCTTCTATATCCTCCTGCTCCTCCAAATGGGAAATCGCCATCAACCACAAAATATTGTCCAACATCCCCAAAACCCGGACCTTTACCTACCTCGGCCCATGAAGCCCTAAGCTTTCCGAAAGTGAACACATCATTATCGCCAAATAAATCTGAAACATCATAAGCTAAACTTGCAGAGGGATAGAAAAACGATCTATTTTCTTTAGGCAAAGTAGACAACCAATCGTTTCTACCTGTTAAGGTTAGAAACAACTTGTCCTTATAGCCCAATTTTACTTCACCAAAAGCACCAACATTACGCAATTGGGTTACACTGTTATCCAAAAAATAATTAATCGTATTTCCAATTTCATTGATGCCGGGTACATTTAGACCCTCACCTCTTGCTTGGGCATAATCCCTTTTAGTATCGGAAATCTGATGTCCCAAAGTAAGATCAGTTGTAAAGTCATCTGACCAATCTTTAGTAAAGGCCACCAAAAGGTTGGATTCCAAACCTGTAAAATTGATATTTTGATTTAACACAAACCCACCAACTTGGGAACCACCGTCCAAATCAGGACCTACATATCTATTTCGTTGATCTGAATAATTATCAATTTGAGCAGAATAGGTAAGGTTAACCCATTCTTTGGGACTCCAGTTTAAGGTGGCATTGGCTATCCATCTATTTACATCGTCTACCAGACTACTTGTCTCCATTAAATACCTTGGATTATCAATAATACCAAAAGAGTAATCCCTTTCGGTACCATCGGCATTCATATAATCATTTATGGGAAAGGTACCAGAATAGTAAGACAAGGCACTCATTACAGATTTATCCCCACCGTTAGCTCTTCGTCCTCCAGAATTAGTATACGAAATAGAAGTATTCAGGGTTAATTTATCAGAAATCTTATATCCCGCTTTTAACCTTAAATTATTTTTTGCGTAATCGGTGTTTGGCAGCACCCCATTTTCACTATCCTTACCAAGGGAAAAGAAATAGTCCAATTTGTCGCTGGCTCCACTTACGCTCAGGTTGACCTGGGAATTAAAGCCGGTCCTAAAAATATCAAAAGGGCTGTAAAATTTATCATCGGACAAGTCTACAACCGTCCCATCATTCAACGTATAGGAGTCCTCTGAATATTTTGGTCCCCAGCTATAAAATGAGGTTGCATTTTGAACCCTGTTAAAACCAGTTGGGGAATTTGGATCGTAGAGTGTCCTAGGCGCCCCACTGAACCCTTCCCTATAGGTAGTTTGTAATGAAGGGGTTTTTCTAATTTCCCTAAAGGTGGTAGAAGCCGTTAAATTTATCTTGGCCTTTCCTTTTTTTCCTTTTTTGGTAGTAATGATAATGGCTCCATTGGAAGCTCGCACCCCATACAAGGCTGTTGCGGCAGCTCCCTTCAACACATTAAAGCTTTCAATATCCTCAGGGTTTATATCCCCAGCCCTATTGGAAAATGCAAACTGCTCAGAACTATTGGGCGAATTCGATCCAGTACTAGGTCTTACCTCCCCGGCAAAGGTGTCGTTGTTTAAGGCAATCCCGTCCACAACAATCAAAGGCTGGTTGCTCCTACCTGGGTTTACAGAAGTAATACCTCTTATCAAGATATCAACTCCACCTCCGGAAGTTCCTGAAGTTCTATTTATTTGAACCCCAGCAACCCTACCCTGCAAACTCTCCATGGGATTGGACTGTCCTGCGAGGTCCAGATCAGCGGCGTTGACCTGGGTTACCGAATAACCAAGAGATTTT
Source organism: Arenibacter sp. (assembly GCA_041582955.1). Classification (GTDB taxonomy): domain Bacteria; phylum Bacteroidota; class Bacteroidia; order Flavobacteriales; family Flavobacteriaceae; genus Arenibacter. The sequence continues at coordinate 1,277 of JBFHGV010000338.1, read as the reverse complement.
TGCTTTTTTTCGACACCAAAAGCAGTAACCACAACTTCATCCAAAGCACTGGCATCCTCAAAAAGAACAACACTTAATTCGGCATTTGATGTAACTTCAACATCTTGCGTTTTCATCCCTAAATAAGAAAATCGCAGTAGGTCACCTTGTTTGGCGGCAATATTAAAATTACCATCGAAGTCCGTAGTAGTACCCGTATTAGTACCAACAATCAAAACCGTAACCCCCGGAAGTGGAGCTCCACTTTCTTCCGTTACGTTACCTGTGACATTTTGAGCAAATCCATGCCATGAAAGCATGAGAATACACAACAATAATAGTTTTTGTATCATATTAGTTTTTTTAATTAGTCCCGGCTAAAGTCTTAAAAAAATCATAAAAATCAAACAATGAGAAACATAAATGTGATTTAAATAAAATAACAGCTTCATTTCAACATTCTTATCACAAAAACATTAGGCTAAGCCAGATTTATATAATTGTTGAATACAGGCTTTAAGAAATTCTTGTTTGTAATTATTTCTTAACATAAACCTTATTTTTTGTGTTAAATTTCCAAAAATATTGTAACTTATTAGTATCTAATATTTTAAACAAAACAACTATGAAAAAATTACTTGGTATAATCTTCCTGATGTTATTTTTAATATCCGCAACAGAATTAACATCCCCCGAAAAACAAGAGCCGAAAACCTTGGAAGGTACTTGGGAGCTTGTAAGTTTTAACAACTATGACGGCAACGAGGTGGTAAAAACCTTGCCTGCAACCGATGGTTACCGCCAAATTAAAATGTACTATGACGGTAAGGTCATGTGGACCAGGTATGTTCCCACAGACTCAGTTGAGTGGTTTGGATATGGTTCTTATACTGCAACAGATAGCTCCTTGACAGAAAAATTGGAATATATGTCAGCTTCTATGCGAAAAATAGCCAATGAAAATATGGAATGGCATATGGAACTACAATTGGATGGCGATAAATACAGTCAAATTTTTGTAGATGAGGAAGGTAACCGTATAAATTCTGAGAACTATAAGCGTCTCAATTAATAGGGCAATATTCCCTTGGAGTGTGAAGCTATTAAATATAATGCCCACTTGCACAGAACTGCACAAGTGGGCATTAATAGTATTATAAGGTCCTAACAATCTAGGAAGAAACCTCTTCTGGCGATTCTATGGTCGCCAAATAACGTTCAGCATCTAGGGCTGCCATACAACCCGTACCCGCTGCAGTTACGGCCTGTCTATATTCCTTATCCTGTACATCACCACT
>JBFHGV010000337.1:0-4672 GCA_041582955.1 Arenibacter sp. | reverse complement strand
GAAGCTATCAATATACTTCTATTATAGATGTTTCATCATCACACTGTTTTTCGTACCGTGGATTTTTAAGGGGTATTTCTGGCTTATTGTATGACTTGGGCTCCCTTAAGTTGGGGCGGGTAGTGGATAGAATTTCGGTATGGGCAAAATTAAAAAAGGATCCGTACGACAATTTTTTGGAACTGGTAGATCTGCATAAGCAAAATAAAGTAAGGGGCATGTTCTTCTTTCAATTTGCAGAATATTCTACCTATGACAAAAATGTATCCCCAAATAACAATAAATTTAAATATCTCATTAAATCGGTCGCAGACTACGATAAGGTTTCATTATCTTGTTCCTATAGCTCTTTTAACGACATAGCGTTGCTCAAGGAAGAGAAAAAGAACCTATCGGATGTCATACACAGATCGGTAAGCAGTTCCAGGATGCGTTATAATAGGGTAGACATTCCGGAGACCTATAGGAATTTAATAGAGGCGGGGTTCACCGATGATTACACCATGGGCTATACCCATGAAATTGGCTATAGGGCAGGGACCTGTACGCCCTTTTATTTTTATGATATTCCTTTAGAGGTGCAGCAGCCCATAAAGATTCATCCTTTTGCCGTACATGACTACGGATTGCTAAAATATAGGAATAGGAAAGAGGCCTTTTCTGCTGTAGAGAAGCTTTATTTGGAAACTAAAAAGGTAAAAGGGAAATTTATTACTGTGTTTTCCAATGAGCTAATTGGTGGGGAAAGTAAGTTAAACTGGAAAACTTTGTATAGTAGCATTTTAAAACGTGTACATGTATAAGAATGTAGTAACCGATATTTTTTTTGATTTGGATCACACCCTTTGGGACTTTGAAAGGAATTCGGCGCTTACCTTTCAAAGAATACTGCAAGAAAATTGCGTTAATGTGGATTTGGAAGATTTTTTAAGGGTGTACATCCCTATTAATTTTGAATTCTGGAAACAGTATAGGGAAGGCAAAATATCTAAGGAGGACCTTAGGTTTCAGCGTCTAAAAAAAACATTTGACACTCTTGGTTTTGAGGTTTCCAATGCATTGATATATAGGTTGTCTGAGCAGTATATCCAATATTTATCCACCTATATCCATCTTTTTCCCAATACGGTTGATATTTTAAACTATTTAAGACCAAAGTATACCTTACATATCATTACCAATGGGTTTCACGAAGTACAGCATACAAAGTTAAGGAACTCTAAAATTGATATTTATTTTGACCAGGTTATCAATTCTGAAATGGCCGGGGTTAAAAAACCAGACCCTGTAATTTTTAAACTTGCCTTAAAAAAAGCCAAGGCATTGCCCAATACATCCATGATGATAGGGGATAGTTTGGAGGCCGATATTTTGGGGGCCAAGGCCGTAGGCCTGCATACCCTACATTTTAATGCCAATAATGAACCAAAACACGATATCTGTGATATGATTCATGAGCTCAGTGAAATAAAATCCTATTTATAGAGTTATTATTTAGGGGCAACATAATAACAACAAAGTATTAATTGTAGTTATAGGATGTTTTGGTATGAGATATAGAGTATTGTTTACATTTCTTCTATTTATGGGTCTAAACTCATGTGTGGAAAAGCTGAATTTTGACCAATATGATGACTTGGAGATTACTCCAACTGTTGAGGCCAGTATATTGTATGTGGAATCGCCAGAAAGAATCATTAACGCATCAGCCGGCCAAAATTTTTATTCCCAAGACCTAAATTTTGATGCTTTTACGGAAGATGCTTTTGCAGACAGAGTCTTGGATGGCTATATGTTTTATGAGATAGAGAACACCACTAGCAAGGAATTGGAGGCTACGGTTGAATTTTTGGATGAGCAGGGAAATGTTTTGGACGACCAATATTTTCATGTTGATCCGGCCCCAACGCCCCTTACCCAGATTCAGGTTGCTTATGGCACGGGTAGCGGCAAAAGTATAGAAATCATAAAAAATACTTCCGGCATAAGAATAAATGTTCGGAACTTGGGCGATAATAGTAGTGTATCCAATCTGCCAGATCCAAAGATTATTTTTAGGTCTAGCGGGAAATTTAGGCTCCGATTAAAATGAGAAATGTTAAACTTATTTTATTGGCCTGGTTTCTGGGGTGCACCTTTATGGTTGCGCAAAACAAACAAATACTATACGATTTTACGGAAATACCTCAGGCTTTAATGGTGAATCCAGGTATGTCTACAGATTTTCAATGGTTTGCGGGTATGCCGGCCTTGTCGGGGATCTTTGTCCAAGCTGGGAGTAGCGGGCTAAGCGTGAGCGATCTTTTTGCGGATGACGGGTTGGACTTTAATACCAAAGTTAGGGACCGGGCCATATATGGAATGAGTCCACGCGATGAGCTCAGCGGTACCTATCAGGTAGAATTATTGAGCGGGGGGTTTAGAGGTAAGAACCCCGATAATTTTTATTCTTTCGGAATCTATAGTGAAGGGGATGCCATAGGCTATTGGTTAAAAGACTATGCTATTCTGGCTTTTGAAGGTAATGCAGATCAATTGGATAGGAAGTTTAATTTAAGTCACCTAAGTACCAGAGCGGATATGGTGAATGTTTTTCATTTTGGTCTTAATAAGCGACTGGATAATAAGTGGACCCTAGGGGCCAGGGCCAAATTGTACTCCAGTGTCTTTAATTTTTCGTCCACAAGGAACAAGGGGTATTTTGTTACTACAGAGGGGCAGAACAATATATTGGCCAATACCTTGGATGCGGATATGGAGTTAAGATCATCAGGCGTCAATGAAATAGAGGATGCATTGGACAACGATAGCTCTCTACTGCCTGGGATAATAACAAAAAGAATGTTCTTTGGAGGGGATTTGGGTTTTGGCCTGGACCTCGGATTTACCTATAAGCTAAATAAACAGACCGTTATCACCGGTAGTGTCCTGGACCTAGGATTTGTATATAGTTCTACGGATGTTAAAAACTATACCGTTAAAGGTAAGGCTACAGTAGAAGGAATAGAAGTTATCTTGCCCGATGCCTTTTCAAATTCCAACGCCGATTTTTGGCAGGATTTAGTTGATGAGGTTGATGCGCTGATTCCCCATGAAACCAATAGTAAAAGTTATCTTTATTTTAGACCTACCAAGCTTTATGGCTCCTTACGTTATAATTTTGGAAAAATTACAAAGACCAATATGGATTGTGACTGCAATTATATGGTCTCCAAAAGAAGGGATTACACCAAGTATGCTAATGGACTGGGCGGGCAATTATATGTAATTAATCGCCCTAAGGGGCCACAGGCCGCACTTACGGCCTTTTATTTGCATCGATTTGGTAGGGCATTGGCCTTAAAAGGAACCTATACGGTAGATAAATTTTCACTTTCCAATATTGGTTTGGGACTTAATATACAAGCAGGACCAGTAAATATTTACGCCATGGCCGATAACTTGTTGGCTTATAGAAACCTAGCGGATAGTCATTATTCTTCTTTTCAAATAGGATTAAATATCATATCTTGGGGGAAGAAATGATAATGAATTACCAGCAATCTGTCTACCCAGTTATCAAGGTTGGTATCATTCTTGTGACTGAACTATAATCACATAATTATTAAAAGAAGGGGGCTATATTGGGGCTCGGTGATTTGTCCGAAGGTGGTAAAGAAATGGTCATATGGTCATTTTTTCTGAATAGAGCTGCCATCGTATTGGAAGTACTGGCCATATTCTGTAGTAGTGGGATAACTTTTAGCTATAGGAACCTGAGTTTCCCCTAAAAGCAAAGAAACGTAAACAAATGAAAAATTTTATTTTAGTCCTATTGTGTGCCATGTTTGGATATAACGGAATGGCACAAGCACAATTAAACAATTATAAGTATATAATTGTTCCCACTAAATTTGAGGCCTTTAAAAAAGCTAATGAGCATCAGACCAGTACGTTAATCAAGTACATGCTTGTAGAGAATGGTTTTAATGCAGTTTATGATAATGCCATGCCGGTAGATCTGGTAGGGGATAGGTGCCTAGGCCTATTATTGGATTTAGAGGACAATTCCTCACTATTTACCACCAAGGTAACGCTTGTTTTAAAAGACTGCCTAACCAATGAGGTTTATACCACCAAGGAGGGTATTAGTAAGGAAAAGGAATACAAGTCGGCCTATACCGAGGCCATAAAGGAATGTTTTCAAACCTTAACAGGGGTGGGGTATAAATATGAGCCCAGTGGGGATACCGCACCCACGACCGTAAGTTATAAGAACGATGTAAAAAGCGTAGAGGAGGACCGTAAAGAGGAGACTAGCAAAACTACGGCCAATCCTGTGATTAAGCAAAAAGCCACTCTTGAAGAACAGTCTTATAAAAATATGGAGCCTGTTCCCTCTGCTATTAATAAGGCAGTTAACAATCCCGATGTTTCCCTTCCAGCAGTAGAGTACCAGACTGTAGGAACAGGTGTTTTGTACGCTCAGTCAATTGCCAATGGATATCAGTTGGTAGACAGTACTCCTAAAATCACCTTAAAGATCTATAAAACCTCCCAGGTCAATGTGTTTATTGCCAGTGGGGATGCCGGTAACGGCCTAGTACTTAAAAAAGGGGATAAGTGGTATTTTGAATATTATGAAGGAGACAAGTTGATGGGGCAGGAACTGAATATTAAATTCTAAAGTTCG
>JBFHGV010000336.1:0-4693 GCA_041582955.1 Arenibacter sp. | reverse complement strand
CTTCTTGTGGCGGCCATTTGCAAGGCTATTATCTTCCATGGCCGAAAGATAATAGACCAAACAAGCCGTGCCGTCCATGGTAGGTTCGTTGGTGGAAAAACTTCCAACGTCATCTTGATAGACAACCAGATCGGATTGGAATTCCGCATATTCATCCGCATCGTGCAGTTCTACCCCTATCAAACTATTGGCTATGGAACCATAGACCGGACCATCAATAAGGCCACCATCGGTTTGATATCCTTCAAGAAGATTAAGGGATGAATGTGGGTCTACTGGGGTATCGCCATGCTCTGGCAGCCCAACGATCATGGAAGTGCCCCATATATTACAGCCAAAAAGCCAATCTCGCAAAGCCGCCTCCATCTCAAGATAGGTTTCATCACCTGTCAACCGATGATATAACCTACTCTGGGTTACAGCGGCGGTCACCAAATTATTGGAACACCACACGAAAGGAACCCCAATATAAAAAGGGTTGTCCTTACCGCGGTCGTGCAAAAGTTGCAAGCCCATATCATAGTAGGAGGCAACAGTCTCCTTTTCCTTGTCATTCAGAGCGGAGGCCAGCTCATAGTGCCCCGTGTTCATAAACGGATAATATTGATAGTGAACTACAGTATCCCGGCCGATCCAAGGAGTGATTTTTTCCTCGGAGGCATATTTCATGGCCTGTTCCTTAAAATTTTTGTTTTGGGTCAATTTATACAGGCTACTTGCCGCAAATTCCATGTCATCGACCCAGTTATCTTCTTCATAAAAATAGGGTGCCCCGCCTGGTGCGGTCTGGCTTACGCCTGGGTTTTGCACTCCATATTTATAGGCATCAATGGCACGTTTTGGTAGGTCTTCCGTATAGTCCGGGTAAAAATCGTTCAGGACCATGGCACCCAAAGCAAAGGCCGAGGCATACTTTCCAGCCGTTGAGGCAACACCGTTGGATCGATTTTTGTATTTGAGTACTCCCTGTTTTTCGCCACTGGCGAGATAAACAGGTCGCCCCTTCCTATTAGGGTCGTACACCACGGAATCTTTGTTGGGCAACCGATACCCAGCATGGTCACGGTCATCCGCGATTTGGTTGTAAAACTCGGTGGGAGAGGGGTTCATTTTTTTTAACCAGTCCATTCCCCATTTGGCTTCGTCCAAAATATCGGGAATACCATTGGGCCCGGGCAGACCATTGGCCCTGTAAGCATCGCCAAAGGCCTTTGGATTATCCCGATAGGACAGTAACAGTTGGGAAACGGCATTGGCAGAAGTGGCGGTATACTGGAGGTAATCCGTTGCATCGTGCCATCCTCCGGTAACATCGATTCGCTGTCCCTCCTTAGTTGGGTTGTAAAGGATGTATCCGTCGTCAAGGTGACAGGAATCCGTCAAGTAAGGGTTATACCCACAACGCTGCTGGCGCATGTATTCCAGAAGGAAATCTGCAGTATGGTCATAGACATCCGCGTTGATCTGAAATATTGGAGATTTTATGGCCTTTGCTTTAATGTAATAGGTGCCTGGGGTGATAAATTTGCTGAAATTTAAGCGATAAGTGGACTCGAACGGGCCGTAGGCCCCTTTCGGTTCAGGAGAGGTCGATGCGAATACCTCTTCATCAGTTTCTGCATTGTGCAGCGTGAACGACTCCAGTACCACCTTGTCCTTCGCTCCAAAAACAGCAACCTTTATGCTTTCGGGTAAATAGCCCAATTGATTTATCCTAACGACTGCAATAGCCGAGCTTTCTTTTGTACGGCTATTGGCGCACGATAAAATCAAGACAATAATACCAATCAGTAAAATGTATTTTTTCATAGTAAAGTTATATTCTAGCCCTGTTTTACTTGGGTTGTTTTAGAGTTATTGAGATAATTGAAACTTATGGGCTCAATCGAGTATTTTTTAAGATTTGGATTGATTTTGTCAATATGGTCCAAATCCCAATTGCATTGCGCATTGAGGCTAAAGTAACAATGTGGGTAATACCTTTCGGGATGACCAACGAGTTCAAAGAATTGGCCATCTTCCAAATTATTCAACCATTTGTAAATGGGGCCAAAACCATTAATGGAACCGTTAAAGTACTTTTTTGAGGTGGTTGCCAAAACGGGAAATTTTTTACCGTGATTTTTGAATGGCAAATTCTCGGATTTACAGAAATTGCCCACAAGACCATGGTATTTTGTGTGTAAATGTTCCTTGTGAACATCCATATGGCTCGGTGCGGATTCAAATAAATCTATAAATTTCCGATACTGGTCTTGAATTTGCTCCAAATGTTGGTCATGGGTGAACTCAACCTGCAAACCTTCACTGATATCCAAAGTTTCTTTAATGAATCTGAGATGTTGTATCCTTAACTTCTGAGCTTTAGAAATTCGTTTGACCATCACCGTAGTCGATATCATTCTCTCATTGACAAGTAATTCAATGATAAAATCATTAAAGACATTGCTCATTCCAAAATCGTCCGCATTGATAGTTAAAGGTACCATAATTTTACATTTATACTGAGGCTATCCTTCCTTTGTACTCCCTTAGCGCATCGGCTAATCGCTGTTTGGAGGTCGAATCGCCCGGAATATTGTGCGATGGGTGGATGTGCAATTGAACGCCCCTGTCAGCAAGTATTTCGGCCACAGTGGTCACGGTCATCCAAACAGTTGTCACAAATGCCATTGTGGATACCGGTCCTATTTTATCGATATGATTTTTTAGTGGAACCGATGCATCTTCCGCGGGTGCGCATGAATCCACCACAATATCGGCCAATTCGAACAATGTCTTGCCACAGGAATGTGCAGTTGTCTTTCCTTTGGCCTCCGCTGCGGAGCCATAAACAATGACTTTCATACCCTTTTCCTTAGCATCAAGGGCAATATCAATGTTTACTGCATTTACGCCCGTATGCGAAAACAACCACATAGTATCCTCCTCATCGAAATTATGCCCTTTCATAATCTCCTTTCCATAACCCTCTACCCTCTCAAGAAAAATAAACTGATCTACCCCCATTTGCCCTACAATGTTGGTGAAAAAAGTTAAGGGCAATTCGACTATAGGATGAAACCCGACAAAACCGCCAATTCTGGGGTACATTTCCTCTATGGGCAGTGTGGCATGGCCACAACCAAAAGTATGCACCCATTTCCTCTTTTCTATGGAATCTGCCATGATGGTGGCCGCCTTTTTAATGTTTTCCATTTGGGTGTTCTCTATTTTGTTCATCACATTTCTGGCATTGTCAAGCCATTGTTTTGCTAACATAAAACTGAATTTTAATTTATTTTTATTTGATATTTTTTGTTGGTTATGAAAATCAGGGTGAGCATCAGTATTATTGCACCCATAATCAAATAAGGTAGCACCATGGTGCCCTGGTATTGCGAAACGTGCCCCATCAAATAATTCGCGATAACATTACCTATCAGGGCAATAGTAATAACAATGCTGAAGGCCGTTCCGGATAGCCGCGTATAGATCTGGCCTATGTATCCCAGAATAACCGGGAATCCTGCCGATATGCCTATTCCGATAGCCACCATCCCTGCGATTAATATTGTGTAGGAAGCGCCGTACCGAATCAATAGGCAACCAAAAAAGGCAATGGCCAAGCCTATGACCATAATTTTTAGCGGATTGAAGGTGCGCAAGATCTTGCTCAATAAAATACGTGTAACAGTTATGGCACCTACGAATGAGGATAAGACGAAAAGGGCTGTTGATGCCTTGAGTTGCTTATTTGTTTCCATATAAGTGGTGGTCCAGTTATTGGTAAGGCCCTCGATCCCACTTTGAAAAAATAGGATGAAACCGAACAGTAACAACATGGGATCCTTTACCATTTTAAGCCCTTCTCTTATGGAAACGCCTGATGTTTTTGCTGATCCGGGAAATTGAACGAACATAAAAAATAACACGGGCAAGACCATTAAAACACCTAGCAATGCGAAAATGGTCTCAAAAGAATACCATCCCTTCAACATTCCCAAGATAAAAGGTGTTGCGAGGGCACCGACTCCAAAAAAGACCCCGAGCAAACTCAGGTTTGCACCATGGTCTTCTTCACTGATCTCTGAAACAAGTGCATTGGTAGTGCCGTTCAATATTCCACCACCAAGACCAACACTAAAAACGGATAGTTTTAGAAAAACGGGCATTTCTGAGAACACGAGTCCTTCGATACCCATTAAGGTAAACAGGGTTCCAGCGATCAGAATTCTTTTATATGACAGCCAATCTACGGATGGACCGAAAACCAGCGAGCCAACCAAAATGCCTGTGGGCAATAAGGTTGACAATGACCCGGCTTTGGCTCCATCTAGTTGGAATTTGGTAGTCACCTCAGGTAAAATGGAACCCAAGGAGATCATGACGACCCCAAAGATAAGCATGCCCACGCAGGCGGCAGAGAATACGTACTGGTTCTTATAACCTTTATTTGACATTTACTTTGTCTTTTATATTGCTTATGGCCAAATACCCTGCTCCTATCAATCCTGCATTTCCTTGTAGGATGGAAGTCTCTAGTTGTACCTCTTGTATGGAAAGTGGTTGGGCCCATTTTTTGGCTTCCTCTAAAATGCGGTCTAAAAATTGACTGGCGGGACCAAAAAGCCCACCGCCAAAGATTATTTTCTGCGGGTTGAATATACTCACGAGATTAGCAACTGACATGCCCCAGTGCCTAATCGCTTTT
>JBFHGV010000335.1:0-4696 GCA_041582955.1 Arenibacter sp. | reverse complement strand
TATTTGGCCAACAGAATGAAAGACCACGGCATTCTTATGAGCACCGATGGCCCTGACCACAACGTTCTTAAAATTAAACCCCCTATGGTCTTTTCCCAGGAAAATGCCGAGGAACTTATTTTTTATCTCAAGGGAATCCTTGCTGAAGATTTTATGCTAACCTATTAATTTTTTGATACAATACTATTGATGAGATTACAACTTCTAATATTTCCTATTGTTCTTAATTTTTTGAGCTGCAGACAAAAAGAATTGACCTCTGTTCCAGAGCAGGTAAACCATTACAATCATCAGATTTTTGAGGAAAACAAATTACCCCCGAGAGCTACTTTTTTTGGTCTCGAAACTAAGATGAAACCCGATAAGGAAAACTCGAGGCGATTTTTGAATTTAAATGGAGACTGGAAATTCAATTTTGTAAAAGACCCCAAACAGAGACCCACAACTTTTCAAAATATAAATTTTGATGATAGTGATTGGGACACCATCCAAGTTCCTGCCAATTGGGAAGTAGAAGGTTATGACCATCCCATATATTTGGACGAACGTTATCCGTTTGACACCAAATGGCCAAATGTACCCACAGATTACAATCCTGTAGGTACCTATCGCAAAGAAATTTGGCTTACCAATGAATTTTTAGCTGAAGATATTATTCTACATTTTGCTGGTGCCAAATCTGCCATGTACGTATATGTCAATGGCCAATATGTGGGTTATTCCCAAGGTAGTAAGACACCAGCGGAGTTCAACATTACAAAAAACCTAAATGTTGGGAAAAACCTGATTGCCTTGCAACTATTTAGGTGGAGCGATGCCAGTTATCTGGAAAGTCAAGATATGTTACGTCTTAGCGGTATTGAAAGGGAGGTTTATCTGTATAGCAGGCCAAAAGCTCATATAGTGGATTACTATGCCTATACCAATTTAGATGACACTTATACCCATGGCGTATTTAAGGATACCGTGTTTCTTCAAAATAATTCTGGAGAATTGGTAAATCGAACATTACACTTGGAGGTTTTGGATGGTAAGTCGATAGTCTACAAAACTGAAGAATCGATCCAAATTCCAGCCTCTTCGAAAATCAATTTTCATTCAGAAACAGTTATTGAAAATGTAAAAACATGGTCGGCGGAACTTCCTAATTTGTACCAACTAACAATTTCATTGGAAGACCCTAAGAATCCAAAAAACAATCAGTACATAAGACGAAATATTGGTTTTAAAAGGGTGGAAATCAAGAACAGTCAAGTTCTATTAAACGGAAAGGCCATTTATATTAAAGGTGTGGACAGGCATGAAACCGACCCCTTGACAGGGCATGTTGTATCCAGGGCGTCTATGGAAAAGGATATTATGCTCATGAAACAAAATAATATTAATGCCGTGCGCAGTTCGCATTACCCAAACGATCCCTATTGGCTGGATCTATGTGATACTTACGGATTATATGTGGTTGACGAAGCCAACATTGAAAGCCATCCACTTGCCATAAGCGAGAAAACCCAGATAGGAAATGAAATGAGTTGGTTACCTACACATATGATGCGTACCCAAAGGATGTATTATCGCGATAGGAACCACCCCTCCATATATTCTTGGTCCTTGGGTAACGAAGCTGGGGAAGGTGAAATTTTTAGATCTACTTACAAATGGTTGAAAAGTCACGACGACAACCGGATCGTACAATATGAGCCTGCTGGAAAGGAGGATTATACAGACCTGTACTGCCCAATGTATCCTAAACCCGAATATCTTATCGAACATGGAAATTCGGATTCTGACAAGCCATCAATAATGATAGAATATGCACACGCCATGGGCAATTCTGTGGGAAATTTACAGGATTATTGGGATATTATTGAAAAATACCCCAACCTACAAGGAGGGTTCATTTGGGATTGGGTAGATCAGAGTCTGGAACTTAAAGATAAGGATGGCAAACCCTATTTTGCATATGGTCATGATTATCACCCTGATTTACCAACGGATGGAAATTTTTTAAACAATGGACTGGTGGATCCTTTCCGCAATCCACATCCACATCTTTCTGAAGTGAAAAAGGTATATGAACCGGTTCAGTTTAGATATTTGGGAAATGGAACTATTGGGATTGAGAATAAAAACTTCTTTGCAGATTTTTCAGATAAGGAACTAAATATTAAGGTATTAAAAGATGGGGTAGAGGTATTCCAAAGTTCAGAAAAAATGTTGGAAGTAGGCCCCCAGGAATATAGTAAAATTCAAATTAAAAATTTTCCTGATTTCAATGATTTAAATAGGGAATACATACTCGAAGTAAGCCTTGTTCAAAAAAATAATTCGGCCTTAATACCACAAGGATATGAGTTGGCCTGGGATCAATTTGTGCTTCATAAAGGAGCATATGTTTCAAAGCCAATTACCAAGGGCCCTATTTTAAACATGAAATCTACTGGGGAAACCATCGAAATAGCAAACGATATTATTAATCTTATGATTAACGGGAATAGTGGAGAAATTACTTCATGGACATTTATGGGAAAGAAAATAACGGACCAACCTATTCGTCCTAATTTCTGGAGACCTCCAACCGATAATGATTTAGGAAACGGAATGGATAAATGGGCAGAAATATGGCAGGATGCCAGTTACAACTATTCTGCCGAACTAGTAGGGCGCCCGTCACAATCAATGTTGGGGGTTGTATATAGGGTCGTCTATTCACTTCCAAATAAGGTAGCCGAGGTAGTAGTTGATTATGAAATTTCCAATGAAGGAATTTTAGCTATAGATTATCACTTTAAACCCAATGAAAAAGATCTTCCCAATATTCCAAGGTTAGGAATGTATCTTACCCTACCTAAGAATTTTAGTGATGTTTCTTGGTACGGCAAGGGTCCCACTGAAAGTTATTGGGACAGGATGTCCGGAGTTAAAATAGGCCTCTATAAAGGAAAAGTGATAGATCAGTTTCATAGATATATGAGACCACAAGAAACTGGCAATAAAACTGATGTGCGCTGGATGAACGTCTCGTCAAATGATTTAACGCTAAATGTAAAAAGTAAGGTGGTGTTGAATTCCAGTGTTTGGCCCTTTACGATGAAGGAAATCGACTTCAATAAAGATCAGGCCGGGATTTCGGCATCTGGTCTAGTTCCAGTTACAAAAAGGCATGGGGCCGATATTAGAATCGGAGAGGCAGTACAGTGGAATGTGGATTTATTGCAAATGGGAGTCGGAGGCGATAATTCATGGGGAAATATGGTACACGACGAATATACGATTCACCCCGTGCCATATAACTATTCGTTTTCTATTGAACCAACCCTAAGGTAGGTAAGAGTATCCTATTAAGCTGCTTATTGATATGGAAAATCGTTGGTATCCACGATTTTTTTGGCATACTTGAAGAGACTTCAAGTAAGTATTGGCAATGGGGGATGATCATATTATTAAATAATTTAGAATGATTGAAAAGGAAGAGGAGTTAAAAAGAAATATAGGTATTTGGGGCCTTAGTGCCAATTTGATCAATATAATGATTGGTGCTGGAATATTTGTTTTACCGGCCATTGTGGCTGCGGGTCTTGGTTCAGCCAGTGTACTGGCCTACCTTTTTTGCGGATTATTAATTTCTTTGGTCATGCTCTGTTTTGCTGAAATTGGAAGTAAAATAACCGATACAGGCGGGGCGTATGCCTATATTGAAGGAGCCCTTGGCAAGTATTTCGGTTTTATTGCGGCTGTTCTTTTTTTAGTAGCAACTATTTCCGCAGATGCGGCAGTCGCCAATACTATTGTTGATATTTTGGGATCTATCAACCCTTTTTTTAAGGGAAAAATTATTAAAACGGTTTTCTTTCTTTGCCTTTTTTCAGGCTTAGGATACATTAATGTAATTGGAGTAAAGGAAGGAATACGATTGGTTAAACTGATTACTATTTTTAAAATTGCACCTTTAATGGTGTTGATTTTTTTGGCCTGGTCGAAATTAGACATTGTAAATCTGGTTTGGGATTTTACCCCAACGGTTATGGATGTAGGAGAAGTATCCTTGATACTATTCTTTGCCTTCCAAGGTGCGGAATCTGGTCTTTCGGTAAGTGGCGAGGTAAGGAATCCCAACAAAACCATACCAAGGGCCATACTGATAAGTATTGCGGGGGTCTTGCTAATTTACATAATGATCCAAACTGCTGCCCAGGGAGTATTGGGGGAAACATTGGCCAGTTTCAAAGAAAATCCATTGGGCGAGGTAGCAAGCAAGATTTTTGGACCAATAGGGTTTACTTTAATAACCATTGGAGCTGTAGTGTCCATGTTCGGAAATTTGAGTAGTGAAATATTGAGCATGCCAAGGATGCTATATCGGGCCGCAAAGGATAAAGTAATTCCAATTGAAATTGCATCTCGAGTTCACAATAAGTTTTCTACGCCATATGTGTCAATTATAATTTATGTTGGACTGTGCTTTTTATTTGCTTCTTTAGGTGGATTCAAACAATTGGCAATTCTTTCTAGTTCCTCTATTTTACTTATTTATTTAGGAGTGGCAATCGCTGTGATAAAATTGAGGAAAAAGGAAAATAAGGAAGATTCCGAATTGTCCAAAGACTCATTTAGAATCCCTGGGGGAAATCTTGTCCCAATTATGGCTGTTTTGGTTATTTTATTCTTTTTATCCAATCTGTCATTTAATGAATTGATC
>JBFHGV010000334.1:0-4703 GCA_041582955.1 Arenibacter sp. | reverse complement strand
GGGTTTCTACATGAGGATGTTGCCCTGTCTGTTGGTGTGCAGCTAATGGTACGTTCGGATAAGGGGTGTAGTGGTGTAGGATTTACCATTGAACCCGAATCGGGCTTTGAAAATGTTATGTTACTCTCGGGTGTTTGGGGACTGGGCGAAAATATTGTTCAGGGTACGGTTAACCCTGATGAATTTTATGTGTTCAAACCTAGCCTACGAAACAACAGCTATCCTATTATCCAAAAAAAACTGGGCGATAAACAGCAGACCATGGTCTACGCCCTTGAGGAGGATGAGGCAGGTACGGTAAATACGGACACTCCAATTAGCAAACAGGAACAGTACGTATTGTCCGATGAGGAAATCACTACTCTGGGCAAATGGGCATTGTTAATAGAGGAGCATTACCAAAAACCCATGGATATAGAATGGGCCAAAGACGGATTGAGCAATGAACTTTTTATTACCCAGGCCAGGCCAGAGACGGTGCACCATTCCAGAAACAAAAATATACATTTAGCATACCAACTGCAGGACAAAGGGGAAGTGCTGGTATCTGGAAATGCGGTAGGGCACAAAATTAAGGTAGGACAAGCGGTGCTATTAAACTCCCCTAAAGATGCCAAAGACCTTACCTCTGATACTATAATCCTAACCGATAGTATTACCCCGGATTGGGATCCACTACTAAAACAGGTAGGCGGATTTATCACCAACAAAGGAGGAAGAACCAGTCATGCTGCCATTGTGGCCCGGGAACTAGGCGTGCCCGCCATTGTAGGGTGTGGCAATGCCACCCAAATGGTGACCAAGGGTGAGCAAATTACCCTTTCCTGTGCAGAAGGAAAGACCGGCTATGTGTACAAGGGCAAGCTGGCATACATAGAACAGGAAATAGACTTTTCCAACATTCGCCTGCCCAAGACGGAAGCCAAATTAATCTTGGCCGACCCTGAAAACGCCTTTCAACTATCCTTTTATCCCAATAATGGGGTTGGGTTGCTAAGAATGGAATTTATTATTACCCACAGGGTGAAAATACATCCAATGGCCTTGGTAAAATTCAAAGACGTAAAAGATGCTGCCAGCAAAAAGGACATTGAGGCACTAACCAAAAACTACCCCGATAAATCATCCTATTTTGTAGACCAGCTATCCCAGGGCATAGCAACCATTGCTGCGGCCTTCTACCCCAAAGAGGTTATAGTACGTCTTAGTGATTTTAAGACCAACGAATACGCCAACCTTATAGGGGGAAAGGATTTTGAACCCAAGGAAGAAAATCCAATGTTGGGATTTCGAGGAGCTTATAGATACTATAGCGAACGCTACGAAAAAGGCTTTGCCTTGGAGTGTGCTGCCATTAAAAGAGTACGAGAAACCATGGGACTAAAGAACTTAAAGGTTATGGTTCCTTTTTGCAGAACGCTGGAAGAAGGATACAAGGTCATTGGTATTATGGAAAAATATGGCCTAAAAAGAGGGATAAACGGACTTGAGGTCTATACCATGGTAGAGATTCCCAGCAATGTGATCCTTGCCGAGGAATTTGCCAAAATATTTGATGGTTTTTCCATTGGATCCAACGACCTCACCCAATTGACCTTGGGCATTGATAGGGATTCCGAAATCATGGGACAGTTGTTTGATGAAAATGACGAGGCCGTAAAACGTATGGTATCTATGGCCATACGCTCTGCCAACCGTACCAAAACAAAAATAGGTCTTTGCGGTCAGGCTCCCAGCGACTTCCCGGAATTTGCACAATTTTTGGTTGATGAAGGAATAGACAGTATATCCTTTAATCCCGATGCCCTCTTACAGGGCATTGAAAACATTAATAAGGCCGAAGAACGAAACATAACATTTGGATTGGCCGAAAGCAGTAATTAAAATCACTTCCTATAAAACACTAACCTCAACATTTGAGCCAATACCAAGGAGGCCAGAGCAAACAAAAGACTTAATTCTAGCTGTACCACAGTAAGTGTTCCCAGAGTGAGTGCCGCTGCAATAGGGGCTATAAAGTAAGCGCCAAAAGTAATGCCCAAAGACACTATTATGGCTCCCCATACCCAAATATTGGTAGTAACTTCATTTACAAAGAAAGATTCCCCAAGTCTGGGCATATTAAAAACATTTAATAATTGGGCCATCACCAGGGTGTAGAATGCCATATTGTTGATTGTATTGGCCGGAAGCTGCAAAATAATGTCTGCATAAACCACCATCCCCAAGACACTGAAGCTAATACACAGGCCGTACAATATAGTGAGATGCCAACCCCTATGATCCAGAATAGGCGCCTTGGGATTCTTGGGAGATTGTGACATAATATCCTTTTCCCCTTTTCCTAGCCCAAGGGCCAATGCTGGAAAAACGTCTGTTACCAGGTTCAGGAATAGGATCTGTAACGGTAATAAGGGAGAGGGCAAGTTCAATAATGCCGCTACGCCCACCGATAGTATTTCGGCCAAATTACAGGACAACAAATACACCACAAACTGACGTATATTCTGAAAAACCACTCTCCCTTGCCGAATAGCCATTTCAATGGCCGTAAACTTATCGTTTTTTAGGATTACATCTGCAACCTCCCTAGCCGCTTCGGTACCCCTGATCCCCATGGCAATACCAATGTCGGCCTTCTTCAAAGCGGGAACATCATTAATTCCGTCGCCTATCATACCCACTATATGGTTGTGCCGCTGGTAGTAGGTTACCAGATCCAACTTTTGTTCTGGTGTTACCCTTGCAAATACTCTAGCCCTGAGCAACCCATTGCCTAACCCTACAAATTCTCCTTTTGCCAATTGAAGGTCTTTCCCCTCCATAACCAAATTGGTGGTTGCATCCTTTTGCAACAAGCCCACTTCTTCGGCAATTTTCCTGGCCGTACCAGGGTGGTCCCCGGTAACCATCACCACCTTTATACCAGCTTTTTTATATACTGCCATGGTAGATTTAACATCTTCACGGGCAGGGTCTATAAACCCAATGATTCCCAAGAAACTTAGTTCCCGGACAATGGTCTCCTTTGTAGGCTGCTCACTTACTTCCTTATAAGCAAAGGCTAAGGTACGTAGGCCTTTGGCCGCCATTTTATCTACTTTAATGCGCCAATCCCCATTGTGCACAAAAGGTTTTTCGCCTTCTCCATCCATAATAATATTGCAATATGGCGCCAAACTCTCAAACGCTCCCTTGGCAAAGACCCAGAATTTATCTTGATACTTGTGTGCCGTGGCCATAAGCTTATTTCTTGGATCAAAAGGCAGCTCCAATTGTTCCGGATAGAATTTTTTTATCGTTGTAACATCATAGCCCAAGTGAACAGCAAAATGCATCAAGGCCAATTCTATGGAATCCCCTTTCCCATATGCCCCTGTTGTGCTTGTATTATTACATAGCACAGCAGCCAATATCATTTTATTAAATACGGGATTATTCTTTAGGGCATTATAGGAAGCTACCTCGTTGTGGTATACGTCTTCCATGACAATTTTTTCAAATTGCATGTGATGTACCTTCATCCTATCCTCTGTTAAGGTACCGGTCTTATCGGTACAGATTATATCTGTTGCCCCAAGGGTCTGTACGGCCTCCAGTTTTTTAATAATAACCTGCTTTTTGGACAATCGCATCATTCCCTTGGCCAAGGCTATGGTAGCCACTATGGGCAGGCCTTCCGGAATCGCCGCTACTGCAAGGGCCACCCCGGTCTCTATCATATAAAAGAGGTCCTTGCCCCTAAAATAGCCAGTAACCACAATTAACCCGGCAAAGAGCAGTGTAAGCCAAATTAACCATATACTAAGTTGATTTAGTTTTTTTTCCAAAGGGGCACGTTGCTTATGTGCGTCCACGCCCATTTGTTGTATAATGCCCAATTGGGTGAATTTACCTGTACTGGTAACCAAAGCCTTTCCCCTTCCTGCTACCACCATAGTGCCCCTAAAAATCATATTGGACCGATCGCTAATAAGGGTATTCTTGGGCAATGCTTGGATCTGTTTGGCTATCGGGACACTTTCACCTGTTAAGGCCGATTCTTTTACCGTTAAACTATCTACCGCAACTAAACGGGCATCTGCAGGAACCATATCCCCTGCTTCCAAAATTATAAGATCTCCTGGTACCACCTCTGCCGCTCTTATGCGCATCTGGCTTCCAGAACGTATTACGCCCACCATGGCCTGCCCCATCTTACGAAGTGCTTCCAGGGAACGTACGGCCTGTAGCTCCATAAAAAAACCTATTGCAACGGTAATAAATATAACTATAAGAATGGCAAAACCCTCTAAAGGGTCGCTGAACAAAAAGGCTAGCACGGCCGCTGCCATTAGGATATAAATAATAGGATCCAGAAATTGATCCATGAATATGCGCCACGTTTTTTTTGGAGCCTGTTGCGGAATTTGGTTTAATCCGTACTCTTCCAAACGTCGCCTTGCCTCATCGGTGCCTAAGCCCTGCTCGGTATTGCCATTCAATTGAACAACAAGCTCTTCTATGGAAATCGAAAAAGGTCTTTTAACCATCATGGAAGTCATTTAACATACACGGACAAGGCCCGGTGAAACCGCTTGCCAACCACCCGCCTATGATGTTAGCGGCAATTTAATATGCCCATCCAGACTACTAGGACCAATGCCCCAAGAGGTCAATGCCCATATTTGAGCAGTAATGCCAACTGGCCCGCATGGTGATTG
>JBFHGV010000333.1:0-4713 GCA_041582955.1 Arenibacter sp. | reverse complement strand
AGCCAATGCCGCCTTGATCGGTTTGTCCATGGAGTTGAGAAACAAAAAGGTGCTGCAGGATCGATTTAGCTTGGAACTGCGTATTGAAAATGCCATCTTACAACTTTCCCAAATGGATTCGGAATTGGAAAAGACCTATAAAACCCAGGCCATTTTGGAGGCCATTGGCAACGCCAAGGTAGAGAAGTTTTATGGGCTGCTGCACACCTACTTGCTTTCAGGGGTCGATCAAACGGTCAACACTGCCATCATAGCCGCATCCAAAACCTTTGATAGGCAGTTTATAGATGTGATCATCTCCAGACTATCTGCCAAGGAAACCCGAAAATCGGCCATGGAGGCCCTTGTATTTTACGGTGAGCCAATAATTGATATTTTGTACGAAGGGATTAGACAGGAAACCATTGCAATGGATGATGCCCACTATGGAATTATGGTCATAGGGAAGTTTGCTTCACAAAAAGCGGTCAATACCCTGATCAAATTAACTAGCGATACCGAACATGCGGTGAAGATTGCTGCCATCGAAGCCTTAAAACACCTAAAATGGAAATATTCCCATCTTAAAATCAAGGACCGCTTTATTGTAGACAAGATTTTGGATGAATGTGAGCTGTACCAGAACACACTTTCTGTTATCCACACCCAGATTGTATTGCAGTATAAAAAGAATCCGGAAAAACCGGAGACCAAGGAAGAAAATGTAGCTAGGAACAGCCTTATTCAGCTGTTAGAGCAACGGTTGGACAGGCAATTACAGCGAATTTTTCAGTTTTTGGGCATAAAATACCCGCCCCAGGACGTAGATCCCATATTAAATGCCATTCTGAAAGGAAAGGAAGAACAGCGCATACACGCAATTGAATTTTTGGACAATATCTTGGATATGCAGCTTAAAAAGGAATTGATTCCCGTGGCAGAATCCATGGTGCAGGAAGGAGTTATCTCCGAGGAAAATTTAAAGAACCTCAATGTAAAGGTCCTTAGTGAATCTGAAAGCTACATGGCCCTATTAAAGCGCAAGGATATTAAACTAAAGCTGGCAGTACTTTATTTAATAGAAAAAACCAAGGATCCCAAATTTACTCCTATATTACAAATGGTCTCGGAAGATCCCAATGAAAAGGTGAGCCGCAAGTCGGCCGAAATTCTATATAACTTTAATAATATTAACGCTTAATAATTTTGTCGATACTACTGGCCAAGTTCATATGGTCCGTGGCGGAGTTCTTTCTTAAAACATTGGTCATCAGTACCACCATATAGGTGCAATTGTCCGGATGTTCAACAATGGCTACAGAATTCATATAATTGGTGACATTGCCCATATATTTACCACAGGCTTCGCCAGTGCTTCTATCACATTTGTACAAACTACCTGATTTAAAATAAACAGCGGCAGGTTTTAAGGCCGGTGATTGGGCATATCTAATGCGTCTGTCCGTCATATACATTAATCGTTTCATCTCTAAACTGGATTCTTGGTCCACTACCTGGCCCTGTTCCAATTGGATCAAGAATTTCATTAATCCTAGGGGGGTGCCTATACTTCCTCCCTTGTCGCCCACATACCTGTTGGCACCGGAGGTGAAGAAGCTGCCCAAGCGCCATTCATCCGGGCCTATTCCCAATTGGCGCAGTGGTAGGTTTACTACATCGTTGGCCAAATCTGTCAGCTCTTTTTTTGGGGTAGTGGTAAAATAGGTCTCGGCTTCCTCTGGGCTTAGATCCGGATAGGATTTCCCAAAGGCCGCCATGAGCATGGCTTCGCGCCATACGATACTGGCAGCCCCGTTATTGCTAACGGACAACATATGGTCTGTCCATTCAAAAAGGGTAAAAATATCACTAGGGATCACCTGTCTTTTTAGTAATTTTTGGGTCTCTATATTAAAAATGGGAACCGTGTGTTCATCGGTCAAACCCCATGCACCGGATTTTACTGATTTGGTACGCAAGAGTTCCAGTCGTTTGTCAAAGGAATCGGGGTATATTTTTTCCAATTGATGGAACAAGGCCACCAATACTGCCAATTTTCCCACACTTCCAGGTTGATAGCCAGCGGTTTCGTTTCGCTTGGCATAGCGTATCGAATCTGGGTCAGAGATATCCAAAACCGCAATGGAATAGCTTTTGTCCAACCCTCTAAAAAGCGAACTGATTTCCTTTTGAAACTCCTCATCTACCTTCAGTATAGCCCCAAGACTATCGTTCTTTTTGGAAACTAGGTTGAGGTCTATGTCCATGTATGATTTCTGTGCCCCTGCAGGTATTACAGTGGTGGACTTTAGTTCTCCCGATTTAACAAGTTCCAGATACTTTAGGCGCTTAATTCCCGTACGTAAATAACCATCTATAGGATAATAATTTACAGTGGTAAAGGCCGAACAAATAAGTAATACCGTTATATATGTTATAAATTTTCGCATCTTATATTTTTTTAGACAATGGGATACTCTTGCTTAAATCTACCTTAGGCGTTATAGATTCCAAATAGTTGGAACTTAAGGCTTTTTTGTTTTCTACGAACGGACGTACTTGGAACAACCATAGTTTGTTGTCAAGAAATCCCAATTCTACATCATAGGCCCCGTTGTATTCCGTATCCGTTTCTTTGGGTAAGGTTATTTTTATGTTCTGTGCGAACTCCCTGATTTCCTCTATGTTCTGACGGTTTAAGATAAAGTTTTCAAAAGTGGCCGATCTTTTCTCGGTTCCACCCTTGGCGGGTAGTCTATTGTGGTATGTTTCACGTGCAGGGGCCAAGAGCTGTGTTCCGCCCGACTCTTTTATTAGGTACGTTTCTGCAGATTGTCCGTCCACAGCACCTCCAGCACCTCTGCTAAAGGCAATGGTAAGATCGTTTGGATTGCCGGAACTGATACCCTTGGTGATCAAAACACCGGAATAATCCACATCCACACTTGGGATGACCAAAATGGAAGGAAAGACATTTTCTGGGTTCAATAAATACTTTTGTCGCCATTTAAAACTGCGTTCAGAATAAGGGGAGGCCCATACGTCCTTAATGCCAGTTAAAATTTTGTTGCGGTCGGCTACATTAAAAATTGTTAGGTTTAAGCCGGCCCCCGTAAAATTTTTCAGATCCTCCATATTGGTGTCGCTCCTCAGAAAAACCGGGATTTGACCAATTTCCTTGCCCAATACCTCTTTGAAATTTTTTTCCAATTGAGCTATGAACTCTGTTTTCATAGGCATGTTTTTAACAGCTTCTCTCAAGATTTGCAATTGCCGCAATTGAAAGTTTTCTATTTCCCCTTCGGAAATTGAATTGCTGCGCATGGCTTCGGCCTGCTCAAAGGTGGTATTTAAGAAGTCCCAATAGCTACCTTGCTGATCCGGCATGGGTTGGTCCATATGGTCTTTAAAAATTCCAAAAGGTATTACAAGACCTTCAACAACTTTCTCGGGGAACATTTTTTTTAATTGCCCCAAATTGGCGGCCTTGGGACCGCAGAGTTCACCGGAATCTTTCGCATCTACCGACCTAAGGTTCAGAATTTTTGTTTCTTCCAAATGTAAACGTTCTATGGGAACTTGTATTCGTTCTTCTTTCCGTTCTATTTTTGCAAAAAGCATACGTTCTTCCTGGGTCATATCCTTTTCGGCCTTCATGATTACATTGCCCTTGTTGGATACGGCATAGAATACCCTATCTCCATTATATTTCAGTAGACTTTTGAGGTTGTCGTCTGCCAATGCCGAATTTGGGATTCCCATATTTCTGGCCAATAACTGTACATGCGAGACCATGTTGCCTTCCGAGACGGTGGCAATACCAGCTATGGGTTTTAGGTCTGAGGGAGGGCGTTGAAAGATATATATTTTATCTGGGGAAACGTTGATATCTTCTGGAGAACCATTTACCACTACCAATTCTCCAAGGGCGTACCCAGGATTAAGACCGTGAAGGCCACTTTGATTGTCAATATCCAGCACCTTATTGGTCAAAGCAGATTCTTCAGCAATAATATCGCCAAGTTTCCCAACGGTTTCACCAAGATAGAGGGCAATGGAACTACGGATTTTATCATCAATAAAACCGTAGGCTTTGGGTTCAAATCCTGTGTAAAGATCTACTATTTCCTGATAGTTTGCCTTTACCATGGATGAGCTCCATTCCACTTCCCTACGTGCGTTTTCAAGAACAGTATTGAGCTCCGCCAAGGAGATTGCCCTGTCATCGGCACTGTTCATGCTTAGGTTTAGTTGCTCCCATTCAACCAATTCTATATTGCCCGCCCCAGCATTGGCCATTCCCAAATAGCAGAGCTTGTCCAATAAGCCATTGAGAGTTTCGGGTTGCCATTGGGGGGCGTTTTTAAAAATAACCTCTTCTAACTTTAAGGATGCATCCAACAGCTGTAGCCTTGCCGCCGCTGTTTGCTCCATCAAAAGGGCTTCCCTTATATGAAATAGCAGTTCCGAAGTGGCCGGAATAAGCATAGCAGCATCTTTTTCAACTCTAAATTTTACGGCATATTCGTTAATTGAGCTCCCTATGGGGCTGTCCATGACAAGGGAGGTACTTTCAACTAGGGCGGCAATATCCAAGGGTTGATAAAAATTGTTCATGGCATCCACCAGCGCAGCTAATTTGGTTTTTACGTCCGCGCTGAGTATCGTGGCGTTTTTTGCCTTAAAATCGGTCACTTTTTTAATGTCACTGGCGTCGGGCTGGCTGTGGATCTT
>JBFHGV010000332.1:0-4718 GCA_041582955.1 Arenibacter sp. | reverse complement strand
TGTCGTCCTTGTCCAGAACCTGATCCCCATCGGTGTCGGGCCATGGACAGCCATTGTTTTCTGCTGGACCCACAACATCGGGGCAGGCATCTACCTTGTCCAAAACACCATCACCATCCTTGTCTTTGGGCCTGTTTTGGTAAATGGGGATTTTTAACCCGGCATATACATCCGCCCCTTTAGATTCGTCACTGGTCAATACCGTAAGGATGGAGCCTGAGCCTATATATAATGGTCCGGCCCTAAGTCCAGCACCCCATTGCACACCTATGTTTTCAATATAGCTGATTGGGGAATAAAAACTAAACCATTTGCTCTCGAACCGTGGGGTAAGGGATATAATATTGGCTATGCTGTTAGTGTTGGTATTGCTTTTGGAGGTTAGTGAAAGGTCAGTGTTGAGGTTGGCATAAAAGTGGTTGTTAATGTTCCAATCCGCATTAATATGCAGGGCTGTTGGCAATACCGCCTTGGCCGAGTTGCCAGACCTGATCTGTGTATACAAGTTGTTTAGCTTGTCCTCAAACCCTTCTTCGTTTTCAAAATCGTCCTGGTTTATGGAATTGGTTATATCATAAGCTTCCTCAGAACCGTTTTTATAGTTAAGACTGCCCAGGTCCGTTACGGATAGGCCAAACTTAAGTTTGTACTTGTTTATATCCTTTGGGGCGTAAGTGTTTCCATCGGCATCGGTAGTGGTATAATCTGCGTAATTGGGGCGCCACTCATAGACAAAACCCAAATCGGCTCCAAAACCATCGGCGCTCTTTTCAAACTCATAGTCCTCAAAATCATTGGTTATATTGGAACTGTTTCCATAGGATATTTCCCCGGTAGATTCTATACTGCCTGTTGTTCCGGAACCATCGGCATCGTAATCTATGGTAATGTTTTTACCGCTAGAGTAGGCGTTGCCATACCCCATAAGGTATTTTAGGGTAACCCCTCCCTTTAGAAAGTGTTGGTCTTTGTTTAAAAGAACGGTCGCAAAGGTAATACCTGTTTCGGCCCAGGCGTGACTGCTAAGTTCATAATCGCCTTCGTTTACATTAAAATCCACATTCTCGTCAAACTCGTCCGAAATGTTCTCATAGGTTTCCCCATTAATGTCGTTGGCATTAAAAAACACCCTTGCCCTTGTAAAAACGGCCAGGGAGCTGCGGGGGCTAACATTGAACATAAATGAAGGACCTAGGATATCGGCGTTGCCATAGGCGTTATTGGAGTTTTTGGGAGACTTTATGCCGTCATCGTCCAAATCAAAATTTTCATCAAATATATCCCCAAATTTAGCTCCATAGTAGTCGTTGCCCAGGATGGCACTTGCGCCAATAAGGTTAATGTCGGTTTTAAATCTGGAGTCCGCTATGTTGGCAGGATTGTATATTAGACCGTGAACCCCATTGTAGTTGTCGCTATGGTACCCAATATAGGATTGGGCATTGACGGCGGCAACCATTAAAATTAGAAATGTGGCTAAAGTAGTTTTCTTCATTTTTTAGTTAAGTTTTTCAATTTTGTTGTTATTCAATTCTTGTTCCCTAAATTTGATGCTTTTTAAACGCATGCGTTTAAGAAACGGCGTAAAAGAGTTTAAAGTATACAATGTTAAAATTTTTAATAAAAAATTAATGTATAAGGTTTTAAAGGAAGAGGATAAAAAGGTGGCTTTTAAAATCTATCTCTATTTGGGCGGACTTTTTATTACCTCTTTGGTGGTGTCCAACCTTATTTTTCAAAAATTTTTCTATTGGAAGCCTTTCGGTGATTTTGATGTTTTTGGAGCTCCATTATTCGAAATTTCGGTCGGTATTTTGCCCTACCCCCTTACTTTTCTCATCACAGACCTTATATCAGAGATCTATGGGAAAAAAAAGGCCAATCAAATTGTAACAGCCGGAATATTTGCTTCATTTTTTTCTATGGGAATAGTATTGTTGGCCAATAAGGTGCCCGCTATACCTACTTCGCCAGTTAATGATGAGGTATTTAACCATGTCTTTGCGCTTTCGCCCATTGCCGTTTTTGCCTCCATGTTGGCCTATCTCTTTGCCCAGTACGTAGATATTGGGATTTACCATTTTTGGAAAAAATTGACCAATGGGAAACACCTGTGGCTGCGTAATAATTTTTCTACCTTCCTTTCCCAGTTTATTGATACGTTTACAGTGGTGGGCCTATTGTGTGTGTTTAAAATTCTGCCATGGGAGATGTTTTATGGTTTGGTCATAAGCGGGTTTGTATTTAAGGTCATTGTGGCGTTTTTGGATACCCCATTGCTCTATTTTTTTGTATATCTTTTTAGAAAGCGATTTAATTTAGAAGTGAATCAGGAAATTGATCTTGAGACCTAATAACGCATGTTTATTGCTGTTCTTTTTCAAGGAGCTAACATCTATGCTGCATTTTTAGGTTATTAGGTTAGGGGCCAGCTTATAAGCAATATTCAGGTACAGTGTTAAATATTGTTTAAACTCGCTGTAAAATTTATTTTGGCTTGCCTATTTATCGTAGAATTGCGTCAATATTTTAATGTATATGTTCAACATTAATATCTGGTTTTAAGTAGTATTGGGCAGCTAGTGGTCACCCAAGTGATTTTGCCTTGGACCGTTGCCAGAATATGTGGGTAAATGGTATATGACCCTTAGAAGTACATTATAAAGGTTGTAGAGCCCTCATAGGGGTTCGTTACGCTCTTACATGGTTAATTTGACCAGTGGGAATTAAAATATTTAAATAATAAGAAATGAAAAAGAGAATTCTAAAGATTTTTGGCGCTGTTTTTTTGGTAATAGTTTTGGTGTTGATTGCCGCCCCTTTTTTTCTAAAAGGTAAAATATCAGACATTATCAAGAACAAGGTGAATAGCAGTATTGATGCTAAATTCGATTTTTCAGAGGCCAGCCTTGGTCTGTTCCGCAGTTTTCCCAATGCAACAGTTACCTTGGAAGGCATAAGCTTAATAAACAATGCGCCCTTTGAAGGGGATACCCTTTTTGCAGCAGATAAGATAGCTCTTAACATGTCTGTAA
The DNA here is from genome assembly GCA_041582955.1 of Arenibacter sp. Classification (GTDB taxonomy): domain Bacteria; phylum Bacteroidota; class Bacteroidia; order Flavobacteriales; family Flavobacteriaceae; genus Arenibacter. The sequence goes on along the minus strand of JBFHGV010000332.1, from coordinate 1,683 downwards.
TGGAGCTCTTTAAAGATGCGTCCCAGCCCATAGCTATAAAAAGTTTGGCAGTAGACAGACCACTTGTGAATATAACTGTGGATAAAGAGGGCAATGCCAATTATGATATTACCGCGGAAGGTGATGGTTCCACCTCGGAAACTTCCGGTACAGCTTCTTCCCAAGGGGAATTTACCCTTTCCATGGAATCCTATGGTATAAGTGATGGTAATATTACTTATGACGATCTTTCAACTGGCATGTCTTTCACACTTGCCGAAATGAACCATATGGGGAAAGGCGACCTGTCCTTGGAAAACTCTGAATTGGACACCGAGACTTCTGCTCTGGTATCTTTTGTAATGGACAGTACGGATTATCTGAAGCGTAACCCGGTGAAATTAAAGGCGCTAATAGGGGTAGACCTTAAGGAAAATAAATATTCCTTTCTAAAGAATGAGGCCATGGTAAATCAACTGGCGCTGGTTTTTGATGGGTTTGTAAAATTAAATGAAGATAACCAAGAGGTAAACATCAGCTTTAAGACACCTTCGTCCGACTTTAAGAATTTCCTGGCGGTGATCCCGGAAACCTATTCCAAAAATATAGAACAGGTTACTACAACCGGTAATTTTACGGTGGCCGGTGAGTTTAAAGGTATAGTAGATGATACTCATATTCCGCAATTCAAAATAGATATTAATTCGGATAACGCTTCTTTTAAATATCCAGATCTGCCAAAGTCGGTTCGAAACGTTTTTATAGATACTGAAATCTCCAATACAACTGGTATTACCGAAGATACTTTTGTAGATATCCGTAAGCTGTCCTTTAAGATAGATGAGGACCAGTTTAATATGGTTGCAAAAATAACAGACCTTTTGGGTAATACCAAGGTCGCGGCCAAGGTGGATGGACAGATGAACCTTGCGAATATCTCCAAAGCCTACCCAGTGCCTGCAGATTTAAATTTAAAAGGAATATTGAAAGCGGACATTAGCAGTAGTTTCGATATGGCCTCTATAGAAAATAAAAAGTATGAAAATACCAAGACCAGTGGCAGTTTGACCCTGAGGGATTTTGAATACAAAACCGATGAAATTCCCAACCCTGTTATTCTAAAATCTACGGCAGTTTCCTTTAACCCTAGTACGGTTACCTTAAACCAACTACAAGGGGCTACGGGTAAAACGGATTTTGATGCCAAGGGAACCATCAACAATCTTCTAGGGTTTATGTTCAATAATGAGAAAATAGAGGGAAACTTTAATTTAAGCTCCAACACTTTTGCCGTTAATGACTTTATGGTGGCAGAGGAAACAACCAAGGAGGGAACAGCGAATACAGAACAGGACAATGGGGGTGCTGTAGAGGAGAAAATAAAGATTCCGTCCTTTTTGGACTGTACCATAAATGCCTATGCCAATACCGTAATCTATGACAACCTTACCCTTAAGGACGTTAAGGGAAGCCTGCGAATTAAGGATGAAAAGGCAATATTGTCCAATATGACATCCTCTATTTTTGACGGTAAATTGGCGTTCAATGGGGAAGTCTCCACTAAGGAGGCCAGCCCTACCTTTGCCATGAAATTAAGAATGGAAAGTTTTAAGATAGCCGAGACCTTCCAGGCTTTGGAAATGTTCAGGACATTGGCGCCTATTGCTAAGATTTTGCAAGGGACCTTAAATTCAGATGTAGTGG
>JBFHGV010000331.1:0-4721 GCA_041582955.1 Arenibacter sp. | reverse complement strand
ATTCGAATTAAGAACGGCAGAATTATCTACTTCCTCTTGCGTTTGGAAAATACCTTCAGAAACATAACCGTACCATTCGTTGAATTCACTACCTTCGAATTTTACCTGGTCGCCAAGAAATTGAATTCCTCCCAAGTCACCCATTTCGGATTTAAAATCAGATACGTTTGCCGACACCGAATAGGTAAAATCCCCAACTCTATCGTTCCATACAAGTTCCAGTTCCCAACCTTTTGTATCCATCATTCCGGTGTTTTGATCCGGGTTATCGAAACCGATGTAATCAGGAATCTCCAGTTCCAATAACATGTCTTTGGTTTTCTTTTTATAATAATCATTGATAACTGATTTTCGCCCAATGGTTTTAGTGATGATATCTTTTTCCAAATCCCAGCCCCTTGCTGGTGAATATTCCCTTCCGTACCAAATAATCTGAAGGTGCAGGTCGTTCCATAATTCTTTAGGGAACAATCTTTTGGCATCTTTTTCGGTTTGAACCACATTTTTTCCATTGGAAAATCCCCAACGGTACATGAGTCTATGGATATGGGTATCTACTGGAAAGGCAGGAATCCCAAAGGCTTGTGAGACCACCACACTGGCAGTTTTATGTCCAACTGCCGGTAGTTGTTCCAAAAGTTCCAATTCCTGTGGTACTTGTCCATCGTATTTTTCAATTAGGATTTTAGAAAGGCCAAAAATTCCTTTAGACTTCATAGGAGATAGTCCAACAGGTTTAATAATTTCCCGAATTTCTTCTTGGGTCATTTTTACCATATCATAGGGGTTATCGGCCTTGGCAAATAATAGCGGGGTAATCTTATTGACCCGTACATCGGTACTTTGGGCCGATAGCAGTACCGCAATCAATAGGGTATAAGGGTCTTTGTGGTCTAGCGGTACTGGGATTGTGGGGTAGAGTTTTTGTAAAGTTTCAATGGTAAAGGTAACTTTTTCGGCTTTCGTCATTTATTGTGTAATTTTATAAAAAATTGATGATCCTTCCAATGGATCCACTTTTTTTTAGAATCTAAAATTACTTAATTTTTAACTATGAACACTTTAAAAGTAGGGGATAAGGTCCCCGAGTTCTCCGCTCAGGATGAAAACGGAAATATGATTAGTCTGTCTGACTATAAGGGTAAAAAGCTAATCGTTTTTTTCTATCCCAAGGCCAGTACCCCGGGCTGTACTGCCGAGGCATGTAATCTACGGGATAATTATTCCGAGCTTAAGGAACAAGGCTATGAATTACTGGGGGTTAGTGCCGATTCTCCCAAAAGGCAGTTGAATTTTAAAAACAAATATGAATTTCCATTTCCTTTACTGGCCGATGAGGACCATACCGTTTTAAATATTTTTGGGGTCTGGGGACCAAAACAATTTATGGGAAAAAAATATGACGGCATTCATAGAATGACTTTTGTAATTAATGAGGAAGGAGTAGTTTCCAAGGTAATAGAGAAGGTAAAGACCAAGGACCACGCCGCGCAATTACTTTAAGTATTGCTAGGAATTAAAAGGCCCTGTACAAGAATATTACTACATTCTAATATTCTTGTACAGGGCTTGATCGTTTAGGATAATTAGGTTACACCTTTTGCTTTTGTTCCGCTTCCAAAGGTTTGCGAATGAAAAGTTTCTTCTGTTTTATAATATCGGCAATCCCTTCGGGCAATACAGATTCCCAACCCTCTTCGCCATTGATGATTTTCTTTAGGACGTCCCTTGAGAAAACATGAAGGATTTCCGGGTCATAATCAATTATATCCATCACTTTCCCATTGTACTTAAAGAATTTGTACAATTCCTTCATTCTGGGGTGTACTTTTATGGTATTACTGGTCATGATCTGACCGGTTTCCTCATTTCGCATAGGGTACAAGTACACCTTAAGGTCCTTAAAGAAGAGTTTGCCAAAGGCTTCAAGAATACCACCACTTAAGTGACGGTAATACTTTTCATCAAAAATATCTACCAAATTGTTTACCCCCATGGTAAGGCCAATTTTGGATTTGGTATAGTTGCTAAAATACTCTACCAGCCTAAAATATTCCTGGAACTTGGAAATCATTACAGTATGGCCTAAGGAACATAGGAGTTCTGCCCGGTCCATAAAATCCTGCTCGTCTATTTCACCAGAGGCCCTTAGGTTAGAAAGGGTAATTTCAAATATAACAACGGTATTTTGTTCCTCTACGCTTTGTTCCCGGATGAAGATTTCATAGGATTTTTTAAACATATCCATATTAACCTTGGTCACCGGCCTAAAGCTTCCACGCAGGGCAAGAATATTTTTTTTGTAAAGAATGGTAGCCGGTAATAGGTTATTGCCATCAGGTCCAAACATCACCGCATCGGTCATGTCATTTTTCACCAATTGTAAACTCATTAATCGGTTATCGACTTCTACAAAATTGGGGCCGGAAAAGTTAACAAGATCTATTTCTACCGTATCCTTATCTATGTGGTCATAAAGATATTTCAGTAATTTTCTGGGCTTGTCATATTTGTAAAATGCCCCATATATAAGATTTACACCAAGTATTCCCAAGGTTTCCTGCTGTAATCTTGCCTCATTTTGTTTAAAGCGGACATGGAGGATTATCTCATTCAGTTCTTTTTGTTTGGGGTCTAATTGATATCGGATCCCGATCCAGCCATGACCTTTGTAGCGCTTGGAAAAATCAATGGTCGCAACCGTATTGGCGTATGAAAAGAACAAGCGGTCCGGGTGTTTTTCCCTGCTGATCCTGTTGTCCATGTTTTCCATTTCATGGGCCAACATTTTCTTTAATCTGGATTGGGTTACATATCGGCCATCTTCCTCAATTCCATAAATGGCATCGCTAAAATCCTTGTCATAAGCACTCATGGCCTTTGCAATGGTACCGGAAGCGCCTCCAGACCTAAAAAAATGGGCGGAAGTTTCCTGTCCGGCACCTATTTCTGAAAATGTACCGTAAATATCAGGATTTAAATTAATCCTTAAGGTTTTTGCTTTTATTGACGGAACGTTGGTAAAAACATTTTCTTTCTTTAAAATTGTGGACATAGCGTCTTTTTTACTTGTAGCAAAGTTAATAAGATTGAGTTATCTATTAAATAAATTAGTTATAAATTTGGAAGAAATAGATATAGGGTTGAAAATAACTTTTCTAGGAACAGGAACTTCGCAGGGAATACCCGTAATTGGCAGTACTCACCCAGTTTGTTTAAGCAGCGATCCTAAGGATAAAAGACTCCGTGTATCCATAATGATCAGCTGGGACTCCTACAGGTACATCATAGATTGTGGCCCCGATTTTAGGCAGCAAATGCTTACCAATAATGTGGCAAAAATAGACGGAATTCTCTTTACCCATGAGCACTCGGATCATACTGCCGGGATAGATGATATTCGTCCCTTTTTCTTTAGACAAGGAGATATACCCATTTATGCCCATGAACGCGTCATTAACTCATTAAAACAGCGATTCGACTATATATTTGCCAATGAAAATAGGTACCCTGGGGCTCCGGCAGTTGATATTAATACTGTAGTAAACAATAAACCTTTCAGGATAGGTAACCTAATGGCTATACCCATAGAAGCTCAACATAATAGGCTGCAGGTATTTGGGTTTAGGATACATGACTTTGTTTATTTAACAGATGTTAAGAGCGTGGAAAAAGAAGAAATTGATAAGATAAAAGGTGTAAAGACTTTGGTAGTCAATGCGCTGAGGATAGAACCCCATCATTCGCACTTTAATTTGGAAGAGGCATTGGCCTTTATAGAGGTTATTAAACCGGAAAGAGCCTATTTGACCCATATTAGTCATTTAATGGGGTTTCATGAGGAGGTGGAAAAGGAATTGCCAAAAAATGTACATTTGGCCTATGATAATCTTCAGATAGAAGTGTAAGGGCAACGGCAATACAGCAAAAACAGTAGTAGCGATATTAATAACCATAAAACAACAATCAAATACAATCCAATTCCATATGAAACATAAAATTATCCTTTATTTATTAATATTTGTTTCTTTAATAGCCCTGTACCAATTTGTAAGCACCAACAACATGGTAAAGGCCAAAAACTCCCAAATAGGAGCGCAGTCGGAAAAACTTCAGAAATTAGAGGATTCCATACAAAAACTTCACCTTAAAGTATTGGATACCCAATACTTCTCCTTGGAAAACAATGATGATGCACTAGCGTACTACGATCATTTGCAATTAACCGACCCTACACTTTATCTATCGGATAAATTATTGGAAACCAACGAAAGTAAGGGCGATAATCCCCTTATTCCCTATGAGGGTATGGAAAGTGATTTTAAGATCAATAAAATAAAAGTCTTGAACCATAAGTGGATTTTGGCCGATTTCTCCGATGGTAAATATTGGGGGGAGATATTGGTAAAATATGAGCTTAAGGACAATCTAGGGGTCGATTTTTCTTTAATAGACCACCTATTGTATACCCGGAGCCATTAAATTTTATCCTGTAGCCAGTTGTTAAAGGAATAAAAATTCTGTGGAGCCACCCCATGACCAACTGGGAACTCTTCATAAACGTGTTTAATATTGAGGTCTTTTAATATCTGTGGGGTTTTTTGTGCCCAAGACACCGGGATTACTTGGTCAACACTGCCGTGTGAGGCATAAATGTTTAAATTCTGGAAGTCCTGGTTCCTATGGTTTTTCTCTAGTAAATTTTCATTGATATACCCGCT
>JBFHGV010000330.1:0-4740 GCA_041582955.1 Arenibacter sp. | reverse complement strand
GCAGGACATTCCGGTTCTGATGAATTTTTTACCTGCAGTGGTAACCACTTCCGATGCTGGGGCAGGTGTTGGCTATACGGGTATCCGTGTTCGTGGGAGCTCTGGTACTAGGGTGAATGTAACCATTAATGGTATTCCTTATAACGATTCGGAATCGCACGGTTCTTTTTGGGTCAATATGCCCGATTTTGCATCCTCCACAGAGAGTTTGCAACTGCAAAGAGGTGTAGGGACATCAACAAATGGTAGTGGTGCTTTTGGTGCAAGTTTAAATTTGTTGACCGATGCTGTTTCCGAAGAGGCATATGCACAGATTTCGTCCTCTATAGGAAGCTTTGGTACCTTGAGGAACAACTTAAAATTCAGCACAGGCTTGTTGAATGACCAAGTGGAAATTTCGGGCCGTTTGTCCAGAATAACGTCCGATGGTTATATTGACAGGGCTTCCTCCGAACTGGAATCTTATTTTTTACAAGGATCCTATGTAGATGACAACACCCTGATAAAAGCCTTGCTCTTTGGAGGTCACGAGATTACCTATCAGGCTTGGAACGGCATAGATGCAGAAACCTTGAAAACTAACAGAACCTTCAATTCTGCCGGTATCTATACCGATGAAAATGGTAATACCCAATATTATGACAAGGAGGAGGACAACTACAGACAGGACCACTTTCAATTGCACTGGAATGAGCAGATTGCCAATAATTGGAACACCAATTTGGCCTTTCACTACACCAAAGGAAGAGGGTATTTTGAGCAGTATAGGGAAGACGATGATTTTAGTACCTATGCAATAGATCCCATAACAGTTGATGGGGAAGTTGTTGATAAGACCGACCTAATTAGAAGACGTTGGTTGGATAATGATTTTTATGGGACAACTTTTTCCGTAACGCATGATCATGGCAACCTAAATCTAATTCTTGGTGGGGGCTGGAACAAATACGAAGGTGGTCACTTTGGGGAAATAATCTGGGCCCGATTCTCAAATAATAGGGATTATGAGGATAGGTATTATGATAATAACTCCACCAAGACCGATCTAAATGTTTTTGCAAAGGCCAATTATAATTTTGATGACCAATGGAGTGTTTATGGAGACCTGCAATACAGGACCATAGGGTACAAGGCAAATGGGGAAGAAACGGGTATGGTAGATGACACCTTTAACTTTTTTAACCCCAAGGCAGGGATAACCTTTGATCTTAACGCCAATAATAATTTCTACCTTTCCTATGCCAGGGCCAATAGGGAACCCAATAGGAACGACTATGAAAATGGGAGCCCCAAACCCGAAAAACTGAACGACTATGAATTGGGATGGCGTTATATTTCCCCAGATGTACAGCTGAACACCAATATATACTATATGCGTTATAAAGATCAATTGGTGCTAACGGGCGAATTAAACGATGTTGGTGGTGCCCTTAGGGCCAACGTAGGCGATAGTTATAGGGTAGGTATAGAAATTGATGCCAATATTGCTCTTGGAGAATATTTTAAGATTCGTCCCAATCTGGCTTTGAGCGATAACAGGAACAAAAATTTTGTATTCCAACGCGATGGTGAATTGGAAGAACTGGGAGATACCCATATTTCTTTTTCACCCAATATTATTGCGGGCAATATATTTACATATATGCCCCAGGAGAATATTCAATTAAATTTATTGACAAAGTTTGTTGGAAAACAATATATGGGTAATATAGATGCCAAGAGCTCTGTCTTGGACCCTTATTCCCAAACGGATTTTAATGTACAGTACCAAATTAATACCAACGGATTTATGAAGAGTATTGTCTTATCTGGTTTGGTCAATAATATCTTTGATAACCTGTATGAGTCCAATGGCTACTTCTATACCTATGATGATGATTACTCCGTACCTGGTACGGTTACTACCTATGAAGGTGCTGGGTATTATCCGCAGGCAGGGATAAACTTTTTATTAGGGGCTAGCTTCAATTTTTAACAAACAGCTTTGTTCTAGATGTAAAGGAGAGAAACATGTAATTGTTTATAATTTAAATCCCCCTTGCCAACTTTTAAAAGTTGGCAAGGGGGATTGTTGTTATTGGCCATTTACAACCTAAAAAGATGCCCGGTTTTATACATTTTCCGGTACTATATAGGGATACCTGTATTTTCTGGTAAGCATTAAATCGGCTTCTTCGTTATCAATAAACTTCTCAAATTCCCCATTAAACCTTAAGGTGTCTCCAGTTCTGTACGCAATATTGGCAATCAATGGTAGTACGGTAGACATATGTCCGGTTTCAATATCACAATTTAGGTCCATATGGTTGCCAGAGCGTACGGCATCTATGAAATTGCCAAAATGACCCTTGCTATCTGGGGCGGTAAGAAAAGATGAATCCCCGCCAATAGCGGCGCTTCCGGCCATTCCCGAACCGGCAAAGGGCTCTGTTTCCTTTCCTTTATAGGCTTTCCAGGTAGAACCGTTTACTTCCATCCACCCTTCGGTACCATAAAAGGTATTCCCAATTTTAATACCCAGATTGGCCTCGTGGTTGGTATAGCGGCCGCGCGTTTCAAATTCCAATATTTTTCCATCCTCATATTCAAATACCGAGGTTTGGGTATTGGGGGTTTCTTGTGAACACTCTTTGGGTGATATCCCAAAGATGCCTCCCATAGACTGTACCTTTACCGGGTGAACCTTTTTGTTCAATCCCCAGCGGGCCACATCAAATTGGTGCGGACCTTGATTGCCTGTATCCCCATTTCCTGTATCCCAATGCCAATGCCAATTGTAATGTCCTTTTTTCTCATTGTAGGGCCGGTATGTGGCAGGGCCCAGCCATAGGTCATAATTTAAGTTGGATGGGGATACACTGTCTGCTGCAATACCAAAGGAATCTCTTGGCTTAAAACAGGTGCCCCTGGCCATAAATACCTCCCCAATACCACCATTATGTAAAAATTGCATGGCCTGCATTACGTTGCTTATAGATCGGTTTTGGAAGCCAACCTGTACCACCCTATTGTATTTTCGTGCGGCTTCTACCATTTTTCGTCCTTCCCATACATTGTGGGAACTGGGTTTTTCTACGTAAACATTTTTACCTGCCTGACACGCCCAAATGGTAGAAAGTGCATGCCAGTGATTGGGCACGGCTATGACTACTGCGTCTATATCTTTGTCCTCAAAAACACGTCGCATATCTTCCTCGGTCCCCGGTTTGTTGCCCTTCTGGTTTTTGGCGGCCTTTTTAACATTTTCGGCAAGCACCTCAGAATCTACATCACATACTGTTTTTATACGAACCCCATCGCTGTACATTTTGGAAAAATTATCCAGTAACCCACTACCGCGGCCCCGTACGCCAATTGATGCTAGGGTAACCCGCTCATTGGCCCCAACAATATTGCCATAGGATTTTGCGGAAAATGCGGATGCGCCTACCACAATTCCCGTGCTGGCAAGGGTGGTTTTTTTGATAAAGTCTCTTCTGTTGTCCATAATTGTTATTTAATAGTATTGGTATAAATTATTATTAGCGGAAAAAATGTACTCGTAGGGGTAAGCAAGAAATCCCAGTGTGGCAGGACTTATTTTAATTTGCCAATTTTGATGTTCCTGAAGCTTGCAGCCATATCGGTGTTGGGGTGCAATTGCAAACCTATGGGGCCTGTTTTAACATAATTGTCCGAGGTATAGCTCATTACATGTTTGTTGTTTAGCCATACTTCATAGTAACCGGCAATGGCAATCACCTTTATGGTGTTCCAGTCCCTAGGTTTTAGAATATCCTTTACGTTCTGTGCTTCTACAGGATAGCCTTTCCCTACAATATAGGGAGAGCCGGTCATATCGCGCTTTAAAGAACCGGATATGCCCATTTGTATCTGTTGTGTATCTGTTCTTATGAAAATTCCCGTATCTACCGTACCTTCATCATATTTAAAATCGGTTTCCAGTACAAAATCCGTGTATTCCTTTTCCGTCCATAAAATAGAACCTTTCTTGTCAGGGCCGCTTTTGGTTTTTAAAATTCCATCCGCCACAGACCACCAGATATTGTTTTCCGGAACTACCCATCCATTTAGATTTCTGCCATTGAAGACCTTTTTTAGAACCGGGTCCTGTGCAAATGAATTGAAGCTAAAGGAGCAAAGGGCAAACATGGTACATACAAGTTTTGCATTCATATCAACTGTTGGGTTAATTAGAGGTTTAAACTATATTTAAATTCCAGGCAACAATTATTTATAGTAGACATTAATGATTTAATTGTTCATTGATAATCTGTTAATTTATTTGCCTTTACCTATAAAACTATCCAAAAAAAATATGACTTTCCAAATTTTATCGCAGAAAAACGGCTAAAAATTAGGGATGGGTAAAATACCATTACGATTAGGCAATAATTGTGAAGTTAGACCTGCTCTGGCAGAAAAAGAACATTCTTTTTATACTGCTTTGTAGGTGGTTATGTCTTATGTAAAGCAAGTGTTGGGAGGAATTTAAAGGCTGTTGTTAGGTACTATAAAAGATTTTGAACCTTGGTTCTTTTTAGTTATGACCGGCATAGTCCATTTAAGACCAAGAGAGTTGGTATTAAAGCCAACTTGCACTTATCTTTTGGAAAATGACAATATATTGGCTGTATTATTCATTTTTTTAAAGTTATTTTTGTTAGGCAGGCTAAAGGACCAAACCTAAACAAATTAAGAAAATGAATACTATAAAATATGCCAAGCCCTTGCGATGGG
>JBFHGV010000329.1:0-4753 GCA_041582955.1 Arenibacter sp. | reverse complement strand
GCTTTAGTCAAACAGGTATTGTAGAGACTATTGAAGGGGAATTTAACAGTGAAACCGGAAATATTCCCTTCCGTGCTACCTTTCCCAATCCCGACGGTATTCTAAGACATGGCGAAACGGGAAGTATTCTTATGAGAATTCCCTTTGAGGATGTTTTGGTCATTCCCCAAAAAGCCACCTTTCAGATTTTGGATAAGAAATATGTTTTTGTTGTAGATAACAATAATGTAGTACAACAGCAAGAGATTACTGTAGGTGCTGAATTGCCCAACCTATTTATTGTGGAAAACGGTTTATCTGAAAGTGATAAAATATTGTTGGAGGGAATTAGAAAGGTAAAGGACCAGGACAAGATTCACATCGAGTTTAAAGATCCCGATACCGTCTTGTCACATTTGGCGCTTTACGCGGAATAATTAATACTTAATCTAGACAAACATGTTTAAAAAATTTATACATAGACCGGTATTGGCAATTGTCATTTCGGTAATTATCGTATTTACCGGTTTGCTGGCTATTAAGCAATTGCCCATATCCCAGTTTCCGCAAATTGCCCCTACTACCGTTAATATTTTTATTGCCTATCCAGGTTCCAGTGCCGATGTTTTGGTAAAATCGACCTTAATACCATTGGAAACAGCTATCAATGGGGTCCAGGGAATGCGGTATATAGCTTCTGATGCTACCAGTGCGGGAGAGGGTACCCTCCGGGTTATTTTTGAGCCCGGTACAGACCCCAACCAGGCGGTAGTACGGGTGAAGACAAGGGTAGACCAAGTAATGCCCTTACTTCCAGAACTGGTGCAGCGCGAAGGGGTTGTGATAACCCCTGTACAACCCAGTATGTTAATGTATGTAAACCTTTTTAGTAAGGAGAAGAACAATGATGAGAAGTTCCTGTACAACTATGCCTATACCAAGGTGGTTCCAGAAATCCAAAGGATCAAAGGTGTTGCCAGCGCCCAAATATTGGGGAGTCGTAAGTATGCCATGCGGGTATGGTTAAAACCAGACCGCATGCGTGCCTATAATGTATCGGCCGAAGAGGTATTGGAGGCTATGGAAGATCAAAGTATCCTTGCCAGACCAGGAAGGTTGGGGAGGAGTTCCGGAAAAACGTCACAAGCCTTGGAATATGTACTCACTTATGAAGATAGATATGACGAGCCCCAAGAGTATAAGGATATAATTATCAAGGCCAATGAAGAAGGGGAACTTTTAAAACTAGGAGACATAGCCGATGTGGAATTGGGAAGTGAATTCTTCGATATCTATTCCAATCTGGATGGACAGCCTTCTGCCTCTATCGTTTTAAAGCAAACCTTTGGCAGTAATGGTAGTGATGTGATTATGTCGGTAAAAAATAAGCTGAAAGAGCTTGAAGCCGATCTGCCCCCGGGGATAGAGTTTCAGATCAGTTATGATGTTTCCAACTTCTTGGACGCCTCTATAGACCAGGTTATACATACCCTAAGGGATGCCTTTATTTTGGTAGCCATAGTGGTCTTTCTTTTCCTGGGTGATTGGCGTTCTACATTAATCCCTATTATAGCAGTGCCGGTGTCCCTAATAGGTGCTTTTTTTGTGATGCAGATTTTCGGACTCTCCATCAACCTCATAACCCTGTTTGCCTTGGTATTGGCAATTGGTATTGTGGTAGATAATGCTATTGTGGTGGTAGAGGCTGTCCATGTAAAGATGGAAGAGGAGAAACTAACGCCTTATAAGGCATCTGCAGCAGTACTGCAGGAAATTGGAGGGGCAATTATAGCCATTACGTTGGTCATGGTTTCGGTATTCATACCTATTTCTTTCATGACCGGACCAGTGGGGGTATTCTATCGCCAATTCTCAATTACTATGGCTGGATCTATTGTGATATCAGCTGTTGTGGCCTTGACCCTTACACCGGTACTCTGTGCCATGATGTTGAAAAACAATCACGGTAAGCCCAAAAGAAGGTCTCCAATAGATAGGTTTATTGATTGGTTTAACAAAGGTTTTGAAAGACTAACGGGGAGCTATGTAGTGCTCTTGAACAAGATAGTGGCTAGGAGGATAGTTACTTTTGGAATATTAATTGCCTTTTGTGCCGGTATATTCTTTACCAATCAAGTGCTGCCGGCAGGATTTATTCCCAACGAAGACCAGGGGATGATTTATGCCATCATCCAGACCCCACCGGGCGCCACCTTGGAGCGAACCAACGAAGTGGCCAGGGAATTGCAAAAAATCTGTGAGGAAACAGAGGGGGTGGAATCCGTTTCGTCTTTGGCCGGTTATGAAATTATGACCGAAGGTCGGGGTTCCAATGCAGGTACCTGTTTGATCAATTTAAAACCTTGGTCCGAAAGACATCACGCTGTTCATGAAATCATGGAGGAGTTGGAAGAGAAAACCAAAGACCTGGGGGCGGTGATCGAATACTTTGAACCACCGGCAGTACCTGGTTTTGGTTCATCAGGTGGATTTGCTATGCGTTTGTTGGATAAGACCAATGGTACGGATTATCATGAATTTGAACGTATCAATAATGATTTTATGGAGGCACTTTCCAAACGCAAGGAATTAACTGGTCTGTTTACCTTCTTTTCGGCAAATTATCCACAATTTAAATTGAAGATCAATAACAAAATTGCCATGCAAAAAGGGGTTACCATTGGAAAGGCTATGGAAAACCTGAATATTTTAATAGGGAGTACCTATGAGCAAGGGTTTATCCGTTTTGGTAGATTTTTCAAGGTGTACACTCAAGCAGCTCCCGAGTATAGGGCGTTGCCTACTGATCTGGACAAACTTTTTGTAAAAAATGAGGAAGGGGATATGGTTCCCTATTCGGCCTTTATGAGCCTGGAAAAACAATTGGGCCCCAATGAGGTAACCCGTTATAATTTGTATAATTCAGCTGCGATTAGGGGACTTCCGGCTGCAGGGTTTACCAGTGGCGATGCCATTAAGGCCATACAGGAAGTGGCAGAAGAATCACTTCCCAGAGGGTATGACATTGCTTGGGAAGGGCTGTCATATGATGAGGCCAATAGGGGTAGTGAATCACTCTACATTTTTATTGTTGTATTGATATTCGTCTATTTCGTACTTGCCGCACAGTATGAAAGTTTTTTACTGCCTTTTGCGGTTATACTTTCCCTACCAGTAGGTGTTTTTGGTTCCTTCGCATTGTTGAAGATGATGGGGCTGGCCAATGACGTTTATGCCCAGATAGGGGTAATTATGTTGGTGGGACTGCTGGGTAAAAATGCAGTGCTTATCGTTGAATTTGCGGTGCAAAAGCATAGGCAGGGGGCTACCGTTCTAGAAGCGGCCATTGAAGGTTCCAAGGCAAGGTTTAGGCCAATACTTATGACCTCTTTCGCTTTTATCGCCGGGTTAATTCCCTTGGTTGTAGCTACAGGAGCTGGGGCTATTGGAAATAGGACCATTGGTGGATCGGCTTTGGGCGGTATGTTGATAGGTACCATTTTTGGAGTCGTGGTCATTCCGGGCTTATATTACTTTTTTGGTAAAATGGCTGAGGGCAGAAGCCTTATTAAGGATGAATTTACTGAACCTTTCTCGGAAGAATTAATGAGAACAAGTGAAGGGGAAAGTAAGACCAAGGCAAAACTGCGCGAGATAACAAAACTGCTGAAAAAACTAACCAAAAGACAAGGAAATGAATAAGAAAACAGCAAATATATTTAGGGATAAAAAATCATTTTTGGTTGGATTGCTCGCAATGGTGGTCTTATATTCTTGCGTACCAACAAGAGCATTGCGGAAAGAGAATGCCAATCTGCCCGATCGCTATAGAAATGAGTCAATGGACACCTTAAATACAGGAACGGTCCAATGGAAAGATTATTTCTCAGAACCTAAGCTCGCGGCACTTATAGACGCCGCTTTGGTCAATAATCAGGAACTGAATATTATCATGCAGCGGGTAGATATGGCCAAAAATGAAATACGGGCCAGAAAAGGGGAATATAGACCTTCTGTAAATATACAGGCTGGAGCCGAGCTTGAAAAAGTTGGGAAGTATACCAGAAACGGTGCAGTGGAAGAACATTTGGACATTAAGGAAGGAGAGGAATTCCCAGAGCCGTTGCCGAATTTTATGGTAGGTGCTTTGGCTTCATGGGAGGTGGATGTATGGAAAAAGCTGCGAAACGCTAAAAAGGCTGCAGTTTTTGAATATCTTTCTACGGTAGAAGGTAAGAATTTTATGGTGACCAATCTGGTGTCAGAGGTGGCCAACTCCTACTACGAGTTGGTGGCCTTGGACAATCAATTGGCCATTATAGAACAAAATCTTTCCCTTCAACAAAATGCCCTTACTATGGTAAAGCTCCAGAAAAAAGCCGCAAGGGCAACGGAACTGGCTGTACGTAGGTTTCAGGCTGAGGTACTCAAGAATCAAAGTCAAAAATATGAAATACAGCAAGAGATACTGGAGACCGAAAACAAGATCAATTTCTTGATCGGGAGAGGTCCACAGCATATCCTACGGGATTCCGAAGGTTTTATAGAGAAAAAGATGGATACAATTAATGCAGGCATACCCTCACAATTACTTCAAAACCGCCCAGATATTAGACAGGCCGAATACGAATTGGCAGCGGCGAAGTTGAATGTTAAGGTGGCCAAGGCCAATTTCTATCCTTCCTTGGGCATTAAGGCCGGTGTGGGATTGGAGGCCTTTAAGCCTAAATTCCTTACTTCTGCCCCAGAATCTGTGTTGTATAATGTTGTTGGT
>JBFHGV010000328.1:0-4754 GCA_041582955.1 Arenibacter sp. | reverse complement strand
GGTATCCATAATCTATACATTGCTTTATTATTTTGGCATCCCCAAAACGAACCCCAAGCTTATAACAGGGCTCTCTGGGTAGGGAAACCTGGACCACAGCACTGCCAATGGTAAAGATATCCCCAATTCTAATTTGGGACTCATCAAGGCCTTGTACGGTAAGATTTTCCCCGAACATGCCCCAGTCCCAATCTAATTTTGGATATAATTTCTTCCAGTAAGTGTAGTGTTCGGAACTAAAAAGGTAACAGGCCTTATGTACTCCACCATGGTGTTTACGGTCTATTACCGAATCATGGCGTACATCTGTCTTCCCCAAGAATAGGGGGCTGGAAGTAGGGTGCTTATAAATTCCCGTCAGCTCCTTCTTGCCGTTTCGGAGAAAGCTGGTGGCTTTTCCTATGCTGGTGGCGATGATCTTCATCTGTATGGGTTTTCTTGTTTGTAATGGCTTCCGCTATTGCCCGGAAGAACCATTTGTTAAAAAATATCTAGGCTCTTATTGATAAATATGCGTTAACTATAATATAAAGATAACAAACCAGCGATAGGTATTAAGATGCTTTTTTTAGTTTTGTATTACGGAGTGCAACCATTGGCTAAAAATAGGAATTGAGCAGGTATAAAACCACCGCCTATAACGGTGGATTGGGGGTAGTATGAACATATTTACAATTCCCAATAGGAATACACCCAATACATAAGTAAAAACTGTAGGGGAATTCTAAGGATAAGTATCCATTTTGGTAGTCCTGCAGCTTCCTTTTCACCTTTTAACATATTAAAATGCACCATAAGGAAAACGGTTAGCATTAGAATTATACCTAAAATGGATATATTCTTGGTGTGGGGATAACAAAGTCCTAACCCTAATAGGATTTCTGCCAGACCGCTAAGTAGAACCAAAATTTTATGATAGGGCAAGTAGCGTGGCATAATCCTCAAGTATGATTTTGGAAAAACAAAATGCATCACTCCGGCAATAATGAAAATTGAACCAAGAAGGTAAAGGTGCCAAGGGTATTCCATTTGGTAAAGGTATAAATAAAAAAAAGCTGAACTACCCTAGGGTAGTTCAGCTTTTACTTATTGTGGTTTCATGACTTTTTATTTCACCATTTCATAACTCCTTTTTATAAACTTGGTAAGTTCTTCACCTTTAAGTAAGCCTTTGGACAATCGAGCCAAATCCAAGGATTGGCTAATTAGTCGCTCTTTCTTTTTGGCTGTCTTGGTATTCAGGATCTCTGTAACCAACTCGTGATTGGTGTTAACCACTAAATTGTACATTTCGGGCATGTTGCCCATCCCGAACATACCGCCACCACCAGTTTGCTGCATTTCCTTCATTCGGCGCATAAACTCGGGCTCGGTAATAATGAATGGGGAAGCACTACTGTCCATCGCTTCCAGTTGTACGGTATAGCTCTTACTATCTATAGTTTTTTCAATATCTGTTTTTAAGCTCTCTTTTTCTTCGTCTGAAAGCTTGGAGATCTGGGTATCCTCTTTTTTGATCAGGTTGTCAAGGTGGTCGGCATCAACACGGGCAAATGACAACTTCTCTTTGGAGGTTTCCAGTTTTTGCATTAAGTGCGATACTATTGGGGAGTCTAGTAACAATACTTCATATCCCTTGGCTTTGGCCGCCTCAATATAACTGTGTTGCTCTTCTTTGTTGGAAGCGTAGAGAATCACTAATTTATCATCCTTGTCGGTTTGATTTGCTTTTATTTTCTCCTGTAGCTCCTCAAAAGTGTAATAGCTACCATCTACAGTAGGATACAGTGCAAATTTGTCGGCCTTTTCAAAGAATTTATCTTCGGAAAGCATACCGTATTCAATAACGATTTTAATATCGTTCCATTTTGCTTCAAAATCTTCCCTATTGCTTTTAAAAAGGGAGCTTAGTTTGTCGGCCACCTTTCGAGTGATATAGCTTGATATTTTCTTAACTGCTCCATCTGCCTGTAAATAGGAACGGGAGACATTTAACGGGATATCCGGGGAATCTATAACACCTCTTAACATGGTTAAGAATTCTGGTACTATACCTTCTACATTATCTGTTACAAAAACCTGATTTTGGTACAGTTGAATCCTGTCTTTCTGTGCACTTAGGTCGTTGGTTAATTTGGGGAAATATAAGATTCCCGTTAAGTTAAAGGGGTAATCTACATTTAAGTGTATGTGGAACAAAGGTTCCTCAAACTGCATTGGGTAAAGTTCCCTATAAAACCCTTTGTAATCCTCTTCTTTTAATTCTGTAGGCTGCTTGGTCCAAGCAGGCACCGGATTGTTTATGATATTGTCTACTTCCTTGGTAGGTGCCGGATCCTCTTCTTTTGCCCCTTCAGGTTTTGGAAGCGTTTCGGTCTTTGTTCCAAATTTGATAGGAACGGGCATAAATTTGTTATACTTGCTAAGAAGGTTTCCAATTTTTCCCTCTTCCAAAAATTCTGTGGAATCTTCTGCTATATGAAGGATGATTTCTGTACCTCTAGTTTCTTTATCGGCCTTTTTTAGTGTAAAATTGGGAGAGCCATCACAAATCCAATGGGCTGCAGGTTCGTCCTTGTAGCTTTTGGTTATGATCTCAACTTTTTCTGCAACCATAAAGGCTGAGTAGAACCCTAGGCCAAAATGACCTATGATACCGGAATCTTTTGCGGAATCCTTGTATTTGTCAAGGAATTCTTCGGCTCCGGAAAAAGCAATTTCATTGATGTACTTCTGTACTTCCTCCTCGGTCATACCTACACCTTGGTCTGAAATATGGATTTTTTTACCTTCTTTATCCACGCTTACCTCAATGATGGGGCTGCCGTACTCTACCTTGGCTTCCCCAATGGTGGTGAGGTGCTTTAGTTTTAAGGTAGCATCTGTTGCATTGGAGATAAGCTCCCTTAAAAAGATCTCATGATCGCTGTAAAGGAATTTTTTTATTAGCGGAAATATGTTCTCTACGGAAACATTAATCTTGCCTGTGGCCATACTTCTATTATTTTTAAGTTTTACGCTTTACCATAGTCAAAAAAAATACCATTGTTAAGGAATATGACAAACTGACATTAATTTAGTACCAGGGTATCGTGGTCAGATTGTCATCCTGTAAAACAATGGTTTGGCTTTGGTATTGGCAATTTTTATGGGTTTTTATCCGTTTATTTTTGTGTATCTTGGGTAAAAGTTTAATTATTTCCTATACATTAGTTTTTAAGAAAATCGAATGGGGATGATCCTCCACTAATAAAATGAAGCAGAACATGTTTAATTCAAAAATATCTGGTCTCGGGTATTACGTTCCCGATAATGTTGTTACCAATGATGATCTATCCAAAATAATGGATACCAATGATGCCTGGATACAGGAGCGTACCGGTATAAAAGAAAGGAGGCATGTGGTAAAGGGAGATGGGGATACTACAACCACCATGGGTGTCAAAGCAGCTAAAATAGCCATAGATCGCTCAGGGATTGATAAAAACGACATCGACTTTATAATCTTTGCAACCTTGAGTCCGGATTATTATTTCCCAGGCCCAGGTGTTTTGGTACAACGCGATCTAGGAATTAAAACTGTGGGCGCTTTGGATGTAAGGAATCAATGCTCGGGATTTGTGTATGCCCTTTCTGTAGCCGATCAATATGTTAAGACCGGAATGTATAAAAATGTTTTGGTAATAGGATCCGAACTACATTCCCATGGTTTGGATATGACTACCAGGGGTAGGGGGGTATCAGTGATATTTGGTGATGGGGCCGGAGCAGCCATCGTATGCCGGGAAGAGAATTCGAACAAAGGGATACTTTCCACTCATTTGCATTCCGAAGGGGAGCATGCTGAGGAACTGGCTCTAATTGCTCCTGGGATGGGCAAACGATGGGTAACCGATATTTTGAAAGACAATGACCCTGAGGATGCTTCTTATCTGCCCCATATGAACGGACAGTTTGTCTTTAAGAATGCCGTTGTGCGCTTTAGCGAAGTAATCATAGAAGGATTAAAGGCCAACAATCTTGAGGCTAAGGATATAGACTTGTTGGTGCCGCACCAAGCTAATTTAAGGATATCCCAGTTCATCCAAAAAAAGTTTGGTCTAGGGGATGATCAGGTCTTTAACAATATAATGAATTATGGAAATACCACTGCTGCTTCCATACCTATTGCATTGACCGAAGCTTGGGAACAGGGTAAGATCAAATCTGGTGATTTGGTGGTATTGGCAGCCTTTGGCAGTGGCTTTACATGGGGAAGTGTCATAATTAGATGGTAAGGGACAAAAAATGTATATAAAAACGAAACCCGGAACAATTGTTCCGGGTTTCTTTCATTGATAAACTATACTAAACACTAACCATTAACTATAAATATATAGCGCTATCAATGACCAATTTTTTTGTGTCATCCGTATAGGATGTTATAGTACAACTATACATATAAAGAATCCTTGTCAGGACCTTTAGTGTAGGTAACTATAATAAATTATTAAACATTGATGTAATGCGGCTATAGGACTGGGGGAACTATGCCTGACACAAATAAAAGGTTTATTCTTTTATTATCAAAATATACAAGGCTTTAGTTTCTGTTAATTAACTTAATATTCACTGGGTTTATGTATTGGAATAGAGGTCTTGAAGTATGTTTTTCTGTTGGTGTTTGACCAAAACAATTGGTGAAAACCACATAATGTATTGATAATCAGCGCATAGCAACTTTGATTTTATTTGTTTCTATTTAGGTGTGGGAG
>JBFHGV010000327.1:0-4762 GCA_041582955.1 Arenibacter sp. | reverse complement strand
GGTCCCATTCCATTTTTTTATAAAAATACCTCCAAGGGGCTTATGTCTGCCAGAACTTACATGGATCATTATTATAGGGACGAATATTTGTATGGACTTACCCAGAACCCAGAGTTTGTTACCCTTTCCAGGTCTATAGACCGTGGCTTTCACCCAGAAGGATTTTCTCCTATTGACGCCTCTCCTGTTAATTGGGTGGGTGATCAAGAACACAAATGGGTGACAGGTGAAATGATAGCTGAAAGCGGGGATGAAAAAGTGGATATTGCTTTGGACGGAATTCAAGGTTTTGAGTCGGCCATTGAGAGTATCCTAAAAAGTGCAGACCTGGGGTATAATATTGTAGGTTCTGATATCGCTGGATTTTCCGGAAAGACCATTCCTCCGCGTCTGTATATAAGGTGGGCGCAATTCTCCACTTTTTGTGGTCTTTTTATGAATGGCGGACATGGAGAAAGACGATTGTGGAAGAGAAGTAGTGAGGAGTTGGAAGTGATACGTAAATTCTCCTGGCTGCATACAGAACTCGTACCCTATATGTACCACTATGTAGTAACAGCTCATAAGGGAGGAAGAAGATTGCAGATACCTATGAAAGAGGGTAAATATCACTATATGTTTGGTGATGATTTTTTGGTGGCCCCTGTCTATATGGATTCTAAAAAACGCAGTGTTTCCTTGCCAGAGGGACAATGGAGATACTTTTTTGCAGATAGGGAATTGCTGGCAGGCGGAGTTGTATTGGATAGGGAATACCCCATGGACGAATTTCCAGTATTTGTAAAGGAAGGCGCAATTGTGCCTTTGAGGGTTAAACGTTCCTATACTGGCTTCGGTGATGCCGATTCAGAAGGGTATATTACTATATTGTTGTATCCAAAGGATAAAAATAGCTTTGTTTACTATCACACAGATAGCGCAGGGGAAACCACTATTTCCTATCAAATGACCGGTGACGCATGTAAACTTACTTTGCTAGGAACTAAAATTCCGCATATACTTAGGGTTCACTCTAAAATAAATCCTAAAGAAATATATTTGGACGGGGAAATTTTAACGAAGGATAAATTCTGGGATTATGATGGTCATAATCAAAAAATAATTATAAAGAACGGCACGGAATACAGTGTGGGTGAGTATACCATAATATACTGATCATATATAATACATGTTTACTGCAGAAACAACTCTAATAATTAGCGGTGTAGGTCCTTGGACCTAAGATAATCCAGAAGCTCTTTAGGTAAATCGGTTTGTATAACGTTAACGAAATTTTTAGTTAATAGCGAATCAAAACCAGCGTTTTTCTTCACCCTCTCCATCTCATCGTATTTTCCCAAAGCGTTGATCCAAACCCTGTAACCGGAATTGATAAGCCGTCGCATAGTTCTATGCTTGTAAAAGCTCTCATCAATATGAATTATGGAGATGTCATCTAACTTGCGTATGGCCCTGATATCTTTTTTGGAATAGGCTCTGGGCATGATAGAAATGTCATTGTTCAATTTTTGAAATTGAGGGGTTTCAGGGTAGTCATATAGAAAGAATATTATTTGGTTTCCCATTCCGTATTTTTCAATCAGGGCATAGGTTTGCTTAACTGATGCCTCGTCTTCCAATTTAAAATCAACATCGAGCAGAATTTTGCCCTTTGTCAATTGTAGGACCTCTTCAAAGGTTGGGATTTGTTCAGTGGTAGCTTGGCCTTGAAACATTAGATTAAACTGCTTTAGTTCGGCAAGGGAATAATCATCAACCTTGCCCTTGCCATTCGTTGTTCTGTCAATAGTTTTGTCATGCATTATTACGAGTTCTCCATCCTTACTTTTTCTAATATCGATCTCCACAATATCTACACCAATGGCAATGCTCTCTTCTATTGCAGCCAGAGAGTTCTCCGGATAATGGGGATTAGTGGCCCTATGTGCTGCTACAAGAATATGCTCTGGATGGTTGTTGAAATCGTTGAGAATTAGGTCTAGTTGGGAATTTTGGGCATTGGTAAAAAAGCCGAGAAAAAGAGTAAAGACTAAAGTTGCTCTGTACAAAATTGTTTTAAGGTTGCTGTTCATGTGTTTTAGGTAAGGAGTTGGTATCTATTCCGTTAATTTTGGTGCAAAATACCAAGATTTTTTGTTTATACGTTTAAGCTAATGTTAATCTCTTCTTTTGTGTCCATTTTTTATTGGTTTGTTTTGCTGATAGGACTACTTAAACCGGTTCTTGGCACCTCTTAAGTTAAAGATGCAACCAGACGGGGGTATGGTGTGTTCTATTAAATTTTAAGGCTAATTGGTGATAGATCTTGAGTTGGCAGATCCCACGCCTATAATACTATCGTACAAATCCCCAAAATTTCTGTAGTAAACTAAGATAAGGTAATCGTTTTCGGTAAAATGATAATTCCCCGATATGGTATTCATGTCTATAGAGCCGTCGTCTTTTTTTATTACATATTTATAATTATAGAAACCCTGCTTCATTTTTATAATCGCTTCCATATTGCCCGTTTCCTTATTATAGGTCATTAAATTCTCTTCGCTTAGGTCGTAATTGTTGTACTTGCCATAGACGTAAACTTCATTGAGTCCCAGAGTTTCGGTATAAGGAAGTGTAAAGTGAATGTAGCTGTATTCCGCTTCCCTGGAGCTGTCATCACCTTGCAGGGTACGTACCACAAAGTTTCCGTTAATGTCCGGGTAATAGGTATAAGGTCTGTCATATCTATAGTAATCCGTGAACAGATAATGGTGGTAAAGATCGGTCAGTTCAATATGAGATATGGATGAACTTGGGGCCCGTAAATCTTTTGTGTCGAAATTGAAATACTCATTTCCGCCAAAAAAACTGGTTTCTTGGTCATACTTATAAACTAACTCGCTACCTAGAATAAATTGGGGAGTTATATTATTGATGGTAGATGACCATTGGTGGTTTTGTATAATAGCGACCTTAACTTCCTTCTTGGGGTTGACCAGCTTTACTTGATTGGTGTTAACGCTAAATTGTACTACCTGTTTTTCGTTAAGGTATGTAAAATCTCTTGATCGTTTTACAACTCCCCCTACACTTAATAGGTCTTCATAAATAACGAATCTTCTTGAAAATTGAATTTCATTGTAGCTATTGTATATTTCCAATACGTAGTTACCGCTTACTTTTAATCCCGTATTTTCGTTGGGCAAGGTAAGCTGATAGTTGGAATAGGGCTGTAGCGTTGAGTA
This sequence comes from Arenibacter sp., assembly GCA_041582955.1. Taxonomy (GTDB): domain Bacteria; phylum Bacteroidota; class Bacteroidia; order Flavobacteriales; family Flavobacteriaceae; genus Arenibacter. The sequence continues at coordinate 1,538 of JBFHGV010000327.1, read as the reverse complement.
ACTGTTTTCGTAGTTTACGATTCGTTCATTGTCCAAGCCGTTCAAGTATTGAGATTTTAATAGGGAGGAAGGTGTCCAGTCATAATCACAGTGCACTATCTTATAATAATAGTCCTGCTCATTGGCAAGAAGGTCGTCAAATTCAAGAAATATGGATCCACCAAGAGGCACTACTGGAAATTGGTCGTCTGTACTGCCTTTGAATACAACCGACTTAATATTTTCTGGAGGGTTTACTTCCATTTGTACCTGGGCGTAGCTAAAATGGGCTAGAAGTGGGACCAAAACGGTGTAAATTTTCAATCGCATTTGTCGAAATTTTCCGGTAAAGGTAAGCAAAAACCAAGGCTAAATAGGCTTGGGTAGTTTAATCCCTAAATTTATAAGTAATAATTATGAAAACTTTTTATTAAGTAGTAAATTTGCTCGAAATTTTGATAACCTAAGGTCTACTAAATATGTCTAAAGACATCCGAATTAAAAAAGGCTTGAACATTAATCTTATAGGTGAGGCGGAAAAGACTACTTCCAAAGCTGTTTTAAGTAATGTTTATGCAATTAATCTTCAGGATTTTCACGGAATTACACCCAAATTGTTAGTTAAACAGGGCGCCGAAGTAAAGGCGGGAGAACCACTTTTTTATAATAAAAATGTGGAAGATATGCTGTTTGTGTCCCCAGTTAGCGGGGAGCTAGTAGAGGTGGTAAGAGGTGCCAGGAGAAGAATATTGACACTGAAAATTTTGGCAGACAAAAGCCAGGAATTTGTTTCACATGCGCCTTTGTCGCCAGAAAAGGCTGGAGCCGAAGAAATTAAGGCTTTGCTCTTGAAATCTGGTTGTTGGCCTTTTATAAAGCAAAGACCATATGATATCATTGCCAATCCGGCAGTGACACCCAAGGCTATTTTTATCTCTGCCTACGCTACGGGTCCTATGGCGGCAGATTTGGACTATACCCTAAAAGGTAAGGAAAAGGAATTGCAGGCAGCCATAACCGGCTTGGGTAAATTGACCCCTGGTAAGGTGCATGTGTCTATAGGAAAAGAAGGAGGGTCTGTGTTTTCTCAAATGAAAGATGCAGAAATTCATAAGGTATCCGGACCGCATCCCGCTGGTTTGGTAGGAACACAGATAAATAAGATAGATCCAATAAACAAAGGTGAAGTGGTTTGGACCGTTTCTCCTCAGGATTTGGTTATTATAGGTGAGCTTTTGTTAAGTGGTAAATTTAATCCTGAAAGGATTGTTGCCTTGGTAGGATCTAGCGTAAAAGCTCCAAAATATTATTCTACTATTATAGGATCGGAAATTTCTACCTTTTTATATGCCAGTGGTGTTAATACGGAAAATTTTAGGGTCATCAATGGTGATGTTCTAACAGGTTCCAAAACAAAACCGGATGGTTACTTAGGTTTTTATAATAATATGGTGACAGCTATTCCAGAAGGGGATGATTATGAGTTCTTTGGATGGAACAAGCCTGTCTTTAATAAGGTTTCCCCTACTAGGGCGTTGACCTTTTCTTGGTTGCAGCCC